>NZ_FRAJ01000012.1 GCF_900142285.1 Caminicella sporogenes DSM 14501
CACCCTCTCAGGTCGGCTACTGATCGTTGCCTTGGTAGGCCGTTACCCTACCAACTAGCTAATCAGACGCGGGCCCATCCTGTGCCGCCTCAGCTTTTACTACTATGCCATGCGACATCGTAGTCTTATGGGGTATTAGCACACCTTTCGATGTGTTATCCCCCTGCACAGGGCAGGTTGCCCACGCGTTACTCACCCGTCCGCCGCTAAGCTTTAATCTCCTCAGCTAAGCTAAAAAAACTAAAGCTCCGCTCGACTTGCATGTGTTAGGCACGCCGCCAGCGTTCATCCTGAGCCAGGATCAAACTCTCAAAATAAAACTGACTCTTCATTTTAGGCTTCAGTAAATCTTTTAATCTTTTACTGTTATCTGCTTTTCCCTTACACTGTTTAGTTTTCAATGTCCAAACTCATCAATTTCTCCTGACGCTTTAATATATTATCATGTCTAAATATTATTGTCAAGGATTTTTTTATTTATTTCTTAAACTTCTCTATATATTATCTTGTAATTAAATATATACCCTTAATTCAAAATGCTTAATCATATTATCATAAAAAATATCTCTAGTCAAATAGCATTTATTTTTTTATCAATCAAAGGAATGGCAAAAGCCATTCCTTTAATTAATCTATTGGTTTCATTGTAGGGAATAATATTACATCTCTTATTGAAGGTGAATCAGTTAAAAGCATTACTAACCTATCTATTCCTATTCCTAATCCACCTGTTGGTGGCAGTCCAACCTCTAATGCATTTAAAAAGTCCTCATCCATCATATGTGCTTCATCATCGCCTGCTTCTCTTTGTTTTAATTGTTCTTCAAATCTCTGTCTTTGGTCAATTGGGTCATTCAACTCAGAAAAAGCATTTGCAATTTCCCACGTATTTACGAAAGCTTCAAATCTATTAGTTATTGCTGAATTGTCAGGATTTCTCTTAGCTAGTGGTGAAACCTCTACAGGATGATGTAGTACAAATGTAGGCTGAATTAAATCTTTTTCACAAAATTCTTCAAATGCAAGATTTACAAGATGTCCTTTTGTCATATGATTTTCTACTTCTAATTTTAACTTTTCTTTTGCAACCTTTCTTGCTTCTTCATCACTCTCAAAAGCGTAAAAATCTATACCAGTTTTCTCTTTAACTAAATCATGCATAGATACTCTTCTCCAAGGCGGCTTGAAATCTATTTCTGTGCCTTGATAATTTACTACTGTAGTTCCATTTGCTTTTTCAGCACAATAAGCTACTAAATTTTCTGTAAGTTCCATCATATATTCATAATCTTTATATGCAACATATACTTCCATTGCAGTATATTCTGGATTATGCTTAATAGACATGCCTTCATTTCTAAACATTCTACCCATTTCATATACTGCATCAAATCCACCAACTATAAGTCTTTTTAAATATAATTCATTTGCTATTCTCAAATACATATCAATATCAAGAGTATTATGGTGTGTTATAAATGGTCTAGCAGCTGCTCCACCTGCAATAGTATTGAGAATAGGAGTTTCTACTTCTAAAAATCCTTTGCTATCTAAAAACTCTCTTATAGCCTTAATTATTTTATTTCTTTTCAAGAAAGTTTCTTTTACCTTTGGATTTACAATTAAATCAACATATCTTTGTCTATATCTTAAATCCGGATCCTTTAGCCCATGCCATTTTTCTGGTAAAACTTGTAAAGATTTGCATAAAAGTTTAACTTCATTAGCTCTTACAGAAATCTCTTGTTTTTTTGTTTTAAATACAGTACCTTTAATTCCTACAATATCGCCAATATCATATGTAGTAAATATTTCATATTCTTCTTCTCCTAATGCATCTTTTCTTACATATGACTGTATTCTTCCATCTTTGTCAAGAATATCTATGAAAGTAGCCTTACCCATCGTCCTTTTTGCCATTATTCTTCCTGCAATGCTCACTTCTTTACCTTCATACTTTTCAAAATTTTCTTTAATGTCTGCACTAAAGGCTGTTCTTTCATATTTTTCTACTTTATAAGGGTCTCGCCCCATCTCCTTTAGTTTTTTAAGCTTTTCCCTTCTAACCCTAAGGACTTCATTAAGATTTTGTTCTTCACTCATCTTTTGTAACACCTCCATTAAATCCTTATATCTAAAATCTCATATTTAGTAATTCCATCAGGCACTTGAACTTCAACTATTTCTCCAACTTTCTTACCTAATAACGCTTTTCCTACTGGAGATTCATTTGATATTTTTAATTCATATGGATCTGCTTCAGCTGAACCTACTATTGTATATTCAATTTCTTCATCAAATTCTAAATCTTTTACTTTTACTGTAGAACCTATACTTACAACTTCATTAGTAATCTCACTTTCATCTACAACTCTTGCTTTTCTAAGAGTTGCCTCAAGTTTTGCTATTCTTTCTTCTAATTGAGCTTGTTCATTTTTAGCTTCATCATACTCGGAATTTTCACTAATATCACCAAAGGCTAATGCCTGTTTTATTCTTTCTGCCACTTCTTTTCTTCTTACTGTTTTAAGTTCTTCTAATTCTTGTTCAACTTTTTCTAAACCTTTTTTAGTTAAAACGATTTCCTTATCAATCATTTATCTCATCTCCTTTATAATCGTTTTTAGTATTAAAAAATTGATTTTAAGTTTTTATCTGCATATACACATCCTACTTTAATTTCTATATTTATTGCCATTTATTTTTCCTAATATATGTTGTTTTTATTAAATTATTCATAAAAAATATAAAGCTTTTAAAACCTTATTTTCCCCCAACTAATATTATAAGCACTGGCTTTCAGTGCTTTAACTTATGCGAATTATTATAATGTAGTTATATTTTATTGTCAAGTTATTTATTTTACATCATTTTTCGACAAAAATAAACACTTTATCTATAAATTATTTAGAATTTTTTCCAAACAATTTTTTATTTCTTTTATGGAAGTAGATTTATTTATCTCATTTCGAATTTTAGCAGAATTCTTTATGCCTTTTAAATACCAAGCAGCATGTTTTCTAATTTCTCTAATTGCTATATACTCACCTTTGTTATCTATAAGCATATCTAAATGTCTAAAACACATACTTACCTTTTCCTCTACTGATGGTGGTGGAAGTATTTCTCCCGTTTGAAAATAATGATTAATCCTCTTGAATATCCATGGATTCCCCTGTGCTCCTCTTGCTATCATTATTCCATCACAATTAGTAGTTTCTTTAATTGCTTTAGCATCTTCTATGGTAAAAACGTCTCCATTACCAAAAACTGGTATATTAACAGCTTCTTTTACTTTTTTTATAATTTCCCAATCAGCTTTTCCCGTATAAAATTGTTCTCTTGTTCTACCATGTATAGAAATAGCTTTAGCCCCATTTTGTTCAATTATTTTAGCTACTTCAACGGCATTTATGCTGCTTTCATCCCACCCTTTTCTTATTTTTACAGTAACAGGCTTTTCAGATGCCCTTACAACAGATTTTACAATTCTACCAATAAGCTTTGGATTTTTTAAAAGAGCTGAACCATCTCCATTTTTTACTATCTTAGGTGTTGGACATCCCATGTTAATATCTAGTATATCATGATTATGATTATTCAATTTTTCTGCTACTTTTGCCATTATTTCAGGTTCTGAGCCAAATATTTGAAGTGCTACAGGTCTTTCACTTTCTTCTATCTTTAAAAGCTTTTCAGTCTTTTTATCTCCATAATATATACCTTTTGCACTGACCATTTCTGTAAATACTAAACCACATCCCATTTCTTTGCATATGACTCTAAATGTCAAATCGGTAACACCAGCCATAGGTCCCAATGCTAAATCATTTTCGATTTGAACATTACCTATTTTCATTCAATCACCATCCTAAAAAATATTTAATCTTTCAGCAATAAAATAAATGCCAGGACAAATATCCCGGCAGTTTATTTTTTATTCATCTCATAAATAAGTCTTAATCCCTCTAAAGTCAAAAATTTATCTACTTCTTCTATAGTCTTTGATTCAGTAGCTATAAGACCTGCAAGTCCTCCAGTTGCAACTACTTTTACATCTTTTTTACCTAACTCTTCTTTCATTCTCTTTACAATATAATCAACTAATCCAACATATCCATAAACTATACCTGATTGTATACTTTCAGTAGTATTTTTACATATAACTGTTTCAGGTTTTACTAATTCAACTCTCGGAAGCTTTGCAGCCTTTTGAAACAAGGCATCGCTAGATATTTTTATTCCCGGACTAATTATACCTCCTAAATATTCACATTTTTCAGATATAGCACAAAAAGTTGTAGCAGTCCCAAAATCTACTACAATGATAGGTCCACCATACTTATGATATGCAGCAACTGCATTTACTATTCTATCTGCTCCTACTTGTCTTGGATCATCATATTTTATATTTATACCTGTCTTTATTCCCGGTCCAACTATTATCGCTTCTTTATTACAAAATTTATAGGCCATATGCTGTAATGAATACATTATAGTAGGAACTACAGATGATATAATAATATCTGTAACATCTTCAAGTCTTAAACCTTCATATTGAAACAACTGATTTACAATCATACCCAATTCATCTGATGTCTTACTCTTATCCGTAGATATTCTCCAGTACTTAATTAACTCTTTTCCCTTATATACTCCAAGAACTATATTAGTATTCCCTACATCAAAAGCTAATAACAATTAAATCACCTACTCACTTTACATCATAAATTTATCAATCACCTTAAGTATCTTATCATTTTTAACTATCCATAGCAATAGCAATTTATAAAACTATATATATCCATTAATACCTCTTACTGATACTTCTCCAGATATTACACTTATTATTTCTCCATTTTCTTTTCTAACTAAAAGTTCTCCTTCATCATTTATATCAACAGCTTCTGCTATAATCGTTTCACTTTTATTTATTATTTTTACAGTTTTACCTAATGTAGCTGATTTTCTCTTGCATATTTCAACTGTTTCTTTTAAGCTCCCTGTTTCAATAAAGTTATAATAGAGCTTTTCAAATTCTCTTACTATGTTAATAACTATTTCTTTTCTAGATATCTCTTTTCCTGCTACTTTTTTCAGAGATGTTGCTACCTCTTTTATCTCATCTGGAAATTCATCTATATTGACATTTATACCTATTCCAACTATTACATAATTTATATTATCGAGTTCTGCACCCATCTCCGTTAATATTCCACAAACTTTTTTATTTTGAATAATAATATCATTAGGCCACTTTATATTTACATCTAAATTTGTTACTTTTTCTATTGCAATAGCAACTGCAGCAGCTGTAATTTCAGTTATTTTTGCTGCATCCCAAGGTCTTATTGAAGGCTTAAGTATTAAAGACATGGATATACTAGAACATGGTGGAGATATCCAAACTCTACCTAATCTTCCTCTCCCACCTGTTTGTTCATTACTTAGTATAATTGTACCTTCTTTTGCACCTTCTAGCGCTAATTTTTTTGCAAAACTATTAGTAGAATCTACTTTATCAAAGTAATATATATCATCTACAAATCTACTCAACTTGAGCTCTATTAATAATTCTTCTCTTGATAAAATATCCGGCTCTTCAACTAGCTTATATCCTTTTCTAGATATAGATTCTATTTTGTATCCTTCCTCTTTAAGAATATTTATATATTTCCAAATAGCTGTCCTCGTTACTCCTAATTTATTACTTAATTCTTCTCCAGATATGAAACTGTTTTTATTATTTTTTAATATCTCTAAAATTTCTTTTTTCAACCCAAACCCTCCAGTCACAAATATCTGGATATATTTTATCACATGAATAGACAGCACCAAAATTTTATTTTAAAAACAAAAAATTTATTTATATTTATTATCTTACTAAAACTACACCTACTTCAAAGATTTCACAAAATGTCAATTACTATTTAAAATCTGTGAATAATTGTTTTAAAATTTTACTTTTATCCACAAACTAATTTGTTTTCATGTTCATATGTTAATTAACATATAAAAGGCGAGTAAAATACCCGCCTTTTATTTTAACCAAATAATGATAATAATACACCTGCTGCAACTGCTGAACCTATAACACCAGATACGTTAGGTCCCATTGCATGCATTAATAAAAAGTTAGATGGATTTTCTTTTTGCCCAACTACTTGAGAAACTCTTGCTGCCATTGGTACTGCAGATACCCCTGCAGAACCTATAAGCGGATTAATTTTTCCACCAGATAACTTATACATAACTTTTCCCAATAATACACCTGCTGCAGTACCTACTGCAAATGCAAATACTCCAAGTACCATTATCTTTATTGTTTCAAGTTGCAGAAAAGCATCTGCTGTAGCAGTAGCACCTACTGATAATCCAAGTAGTATAGTTACAATATTTATTAATGCATTTGATGCAGTATCTGTCAATCTTCCTACTACACCACATTCCCTGAATAGATTTCCTAACATAAGCATACCTATAAGTGTAGCCGCTGGTGGCAACATAAGTGATACTAACAATGTAACTATTATAGGAAAGAGTATCTTTTCTGTCTTGGAAACAGGTCTTAACTGTTCCATTTTTACCATACGTTCTTCTTTAGTAGTTAAAGCCTTCATTATAGGCGGCTGAATTACCGGAACTAATGCCATATATGAGTATGCTGCAACTGCTATTGGTCCAAGTATTTCTTTCGCAAGTCTTGATGCCACATAGATAGATGTAGGTCCATCTGCTCCACCTATAATACCTATAGCTCCTGCTTGCTGTCCAGTAAAACCTAAAATTATAGCTCCTAAAAACGTTGTAAATATACCAAATTGTGCTGCTGCACCTAATAATAACGATTTAGGATTTGCTATAAGTGGTCCGAAATCAGTCATTGCTCCTACACCCATAAAAATCAATGGTGGAAAAATTCCTAATTCATCTCCTTGAAAAAAGTACCATAAAAGTCCACCAGGCTGTCCATGTCCTCCATGAGGTTGCATTAATCCAGCTGCCGGCAAGTTTGTCAAAAGCATACCAAAAGCAATAGGCACTAAAAGCAAAGGTTCAAATCTCTTTTTAATTGCAAGAAATAATAAGAAACATGCAATTCCAAGCATTACTACATGCTGAATTGTAAGCTCTGCAAACCCTGTACTTTGCAGAAATTTAATAATCGCTTGACCCATTCGTGCATCCCCTTTCATTTGAAGTGTTCCAGTTTAGGACAGCTTTATCCTAAAACTATAAGAACATCTCCTGCATTTACTGATGCACCCTTAGAAACATTAATGGATACAACTTTTCCATCTACAGGTGCCATTATTTCATTTTCCATTTTCATAGCTTCAAGTATAAGCAATACCTGTCCGTTTGATACACTATCTCCTTCATTTACTTTTATATCTAAAATAGTTCCAGGCATTGGTGCTGTAATCGTATTTGCACCTGCTGGAGCAGTAGTTGGTGCTGACTGTTTTGGAACTGAAACTGCTGGTTTTGGTGTAGGTGACACCGCTGTTGATGCTGACTTTGGTGCTACAGCTGGTTTTGATACTTGAGTACTTACTCCACCTACTTCTTCTACTTCTACTTCATAAGTTTTACCGTTTACAGTTATATTAAATTTTCTCATTTGATACTTCCTCCTTTAAATTTTTCATTATTTAACTCATAAAAATATATATTTTTTATTCTATTTTAACCGTAAACTACTATCTAATTTTTTATAACATCCTATTCATCTGTTCAAGTCTACCTGCTTTACCCCATACAGGTGTTGTATCAGGTATTCTTATTATATTTTTAACTATAATATTATGAGTTGATGTATTTAAACTTGCTGCTATAGCTGCAGTTATTACTGCAACAAGTTCTTCATCATTTTCCTCAACTTCAGGAACAGATACATTTACTTGTGAAGTTGGCACAGATTTAACTTCTACAGTTTCTTCTTTAGGTTTAGATGTATTAAGCAATTTAGACATTATTATAATACAACCCCATAAAATTATTAATGCAGCAAATGTAGCTGACATCCCTAATATAGTTACATATATAGAAGCTAAAAGTTTTTCACCCAAACTTAAACTATGTATTAGTTCAGGACTAGTAAATTTTTCAAGAAGCCCCATACTTTTCACCTCTTTTCTACTAAATTATGAGGTCCGATGACTATTTTTATTATCTCATCACATTAATTTATTTGTCACCAACAACCTGCTTTATTCGCTTTTTATAAAGGAATATTTCCATGCTTTTTAGCCGGTCTAGTTTCTCTCTTAGAAGCTAACATATTAAACGCATCTACTAACCTTGGTCTTGTAGAATTTGGCTCTATTACATCATCAACCATTCCTCTTTCAGCAGCTTTATAAGGAGTGGCAAATTCAGCTGTATATTCTTCTATTTTCTTTTGTCTCATTGCTACTGGATCATCAGCTTCTTTAATATCTTTTCTAAATATAATATTTGCGGCTCCTTGAGGTCCCATTACCGCTATTTCTGCTGATGGCCAAGCCAATACTATATCTGCACCAAGCTCTTTATTACACATTCCTATATAAGAACCACCATATGCTTTTCTAACAATAAGCGTCACTTTTGGCACAGTAGCTTCACTATATGCATAAAGCATTTTAGCTCCGTGTCTTATTATCCCACCATATTCTTGAGTAGTTCCCGGTAAAAATCCCGGTACATCAACTATATTAAGTAGTGGTATATTAAAAGCATCGCATGTTCTTATAAACCTAGCTGCCTTATCTGAAGCATTTATATCAAGACAACCAGCTAAAACTTTTGGCTGATTAGCTATTATACCTACTGTTTGCCCATTAATTCTTGCAAAACATGTAATAATATTTTGTGCATAAAATTTTAGATATTCATAATAATCTCCATTATCTACAATCAAAGCAATTACTTCTTTCATATCATATGGTTTATTTGGATTTTCTGGAATTATTTCATCAAGCTCTGGGATTATTTTATTTATATCATCTGTACATTCATATTTTGGAGGTGCTTCCATATTATTTGATGGCAAGAAACTTAAAAGCCTTCTTATTTGTGCAATACAATCTTCATCATTTGCCGCTACAAAGTGGGCTACTCCACTTACACTATTGTGAGTCATCGCTCCACCAAGTGCTTCTGCAGTTACATCTTCTCCTGTAACTGATTTGATAACTTGTGGTCCAGTTATAAACATTTGACTTGTTTTATCAACCATATAAACAAAATCAGTTATTGCTGGTGAATACACCGCTCCACCTGCACAAGGTCCCATAATTGCTGATATTTGCGGAATTACTCCTGATGCTATAGTATTTCTATAAAATATTTTTCCATATCCAGATAATGCATCTACTGCTTCTTGTATCCTTGCTCCACCAGAATCATTAAGTCCCACAACTGGAGCTCCAACTTTTAATGCATTATCTAGTACTTTACAAATTTTGGCTGCATGCATTTCTCCAAGAGAACCACCAATCACAGTAAAATCTTGGGCAAATGCATAAACTAATCTTCCATCTACCATACCATATCCAGTAACTACTCCTTCCCCTGGAGCGTCAACTTTTTCCATACCAAAATTAGTACATCTATGTTTAACAAATGCATCAAGTTCAACAAATGTTCCTTCATCAAACAAAAGATTTATTCTCTCTCTAGCTGTCAATTTACCTTTTTCATGCTGCTTTTGAATTCTTTTTTCCCCGCCACCCATCATTATCTTTTGACGACGCTTACGCAAATCTTCCAATTTATGATTGGACATATTCTTTATACCTCCTAATACATAATATAAGCTTCACATTTCAAGTTTTTTAGTCAAACTTTAAGTTGTAAAACAAATAGTAAAAATTTTAGTCCTACTACTTTCTTTCAGTTAGTTCTACTAATACTCCATGAGAACTCTTTGGATGCATAAATGCTATCTTAGCACCACCTGCTCCATATCTAGGTTTTTCATCTATCATTCTAAATCCTTTTTCTTTCATATACTCAATAGCTTCTTCTATGTTTTCAACTCTAAAAGCAATATGCTGTATACCTTCACCTTTCTTTTCAATAAACTTAGCAATAGGTCCATCTGGTGAAGTTGATTCAAGAAGTTCTACTTCAGTATCTCCAACTGGCAAGAAAGCAACTTTAACTTTTTGCTCTTCAACAGTTTCAGTCCCATGAAGTTCTAAACCCAAAGCTTCAGTATAAAACTTTAAAGTTTCATCTAAATTTTTAACAGCTATACCTATATGATCTACCTTTAAAACTTTCATATTATCCCCTCCATTTTTATTATTGTTTATTAAAATTTTATAAAATTACAACACAAAATTCATCATATCTCACTGCAAACTTGCCATAATTTTATTATGAATTTATCAATATATAATAATTAATTATCAAAACCTTCATCAGTCAACTGCAAATGTCAATTACCTCCAGTTTAATAAATCTAATCCATCTTTATCTCATTAAAAATTCTTTCAGTTGCAGTATAAGGGTCAATTATTTTGTCTACAATATCTTTTGATAATTTATTAATAAGTTCTTCTTTATTCGATTTATCAAAAAGAATACTCATAAGCTTTTGTTGAACTAAATCAATAAGTTCAAATTTACTATTTCTTATCCTTCTTTCTATTAATTTGCCTGTACTTTCTAAATACTCTCTATGTTTTTGTATATGCTCTAAAAGCTCATCAATTCCTTTGTTTTCTACAGCTACAACTAATTCTACTGGTGGTCTCCAATCAGATTTATTAAAATCAAGTACCATATCTATTTCTCTAGCAGTTCTCTTTGCACCATCTCTATCTGCTTTATTTACGGCAAACACATCTCCTATTTCCATAACACCAGCTTTTATAGCCTGTATATCATCACCAAGCCCGGGCACCATAACCATTACCGTTGTATCACAAGTCTTAACAATATCTATTTCTGATTGTCCTACCCCTACAGTTTCGATAAATATGTAATCTGCACCATATATATCTAAAATTTTTATTGCACCTTGAGTAGCTTTTGAAACACCGCCTAAATGACCTCTTGCACCCATACTTCTTATGAAAACGTTTGGGTTAGTATTGAGATCTGACATCCGTACTCTATCTCCTAAAATAGCCCCACCAGTAAAAGGACTTGTAGGATCTACAGCTATAATTGCAATTTTTTTTCCTTTACTACTAAGTTTTTTTACCAATTTATCAGTCAATGTACTTTTTCCTGCTCCCGGTGGACCTGTTATTCCTATTACATAAGCATTTCCTGTTTTTGAATACAGTTTTTTAATAATTTCAAAAGCCTCAGGCTCTCTGTTTTCAACCATAGATATAAGTCTTGCAACGGCTCTCCTATCGCCTTTAAGCAGTCTCTCTGCAAGTTCCATTTATATACACCACCTAGCATCATATAAAAGCTAAGGTTAAGGCTTTTTAAAATCGTATGTATTTTATAATAAAAAAACCTATAACCAGCTACTAAAAAAGCTAAATTAGCTGCTAATAGGAAAAACCTATTAGACAGCTTGTAAAAATTATTTTCTCTTTACATTTGCTTTAATATAATCTATGGTTACTTGAGTTGGAGTTCCCGGTGTAAATACTTCAGCTATTCCATTTTCCTTTAGGAAAGGAATATCATCATCTGGTATAACTCCCCCTCCTATTACTAGTATATCATCTGCACCTTCTTCTTTAAGAAGTTTTGCTACCCTCGGAAGCAAAGTATTATGAGCTCCTGACAAAATACTCATAGCAACACAATCAACGTCTTCTTGTATAGCTGCATTTACTATCTGTTCTGGTGTCTGTCTAAGTCCTGTATATATAACCTCCATACCTGCATCTCTTAAAGCTCTAGCAATAACTTTTGCTCCTCTGTCATGACCATCTAAGCCTGGCTTAGCTACTAATACTCTAATCGGTCTGTCCATCAAAATTTCCTCCTTTATTTTATAAATAAGGACATTTTTAATTATTTTTTATATAAATTTAACCAATAACTAATAGAAGTAGTATTATTCTTATTTTTTAATAGAATTAATTTTGTCAATTAACTCAGATACTAACTATTCTATAAATTAACAGACTGTTGATATTCACCAAATACTTCTCTCATAACTCCACATATTTCTCCTAAAGTTGCATACACTCTAACAGCATCTAATATATAAGGCATTACATTTGCATCGCCTTCACAAGCTCTTCTCAATGCTTCTAATTTTTCTTTAACAGCTTCATTATCTCTATTAGCTCTTAGCTCTGCAAGCTTTTTCTTTTGACGTTCTCCAACTGCAGGGTCAACTTTTAATAATCCCTTAGGAGGTTCTTCTTCAATCTGGAATTTATTCATACCAACAACTATTCTCTGTCCGCTTTCAACTTCTTTCTGATATTGATAAGCAGCATCCATAATTTCTTGCTGAATATATCCCAAATCTATTGCTCTTGGCGCTCCACCAAGTTCATCTATCTTCTTAATATATTCCATAGCTTTATCTTCAATTTCTTTAGTTTTAGCTTCAATATAATATGAACCTGCAAGTGGGTCAATTGTATTAGTTACTCCACTTTCATATGCAACTATTTGCTGAGTTCTAAGTGCTATTCTAACTGAATCTTCAGTAGGCAGTGCTAATGCCTCGTCTTTTGAATTAGTGTGTAATGATTGAGTACCACCAAGCACTGCAGCAAGAGTCTGTATTGCAACACGAACAATGTTATTATCCGGCTGCTGAGCAGTTAATGTTGAACCACCTGTTTGAGTATGGAATTTTAAAACCATTGACTTAGGATTTTTAGCTTTAAATCTTTCCTTCATAATTCTAGCCCATAACCTTCTTGCAGCTCTAAACTTAGCAACTTCTTCTAATAAATCATTGTGGGCATTAAAGAAGAATGAAAGTCTAGGTGCAAATGTATCCACATCAAGTCCTGCTTTAACTGCAGCCTCAACATATGCAATACCATCAGCTAATGTAAAACCTACTTCTTGAGCAGCAGTTGACCCAGCTTCTCTTATGTGATAACCTGAAATACTGATTGTATTCCATTTAGGTACATATTTTGAACAATATTCAAATATATTAGTTATAAGTCTCATTGAAGGCTCTGTCGGAAATATATATGTTCCACGAGCTATATATTCTTTTAATATATCATTTTGAATTGTTCCTCTTAATTTATCTGGAGTAACACCCTGTTTTTCAGCAACTGCTATATACATAGCTAAAAGTACTGAAGCAGGAGCATTTATAGTCATTGAAGTACTTACTTTGTCAAGCGGTATTCCATCAAATAATATTTCCATATCTGCCAATGAATCTATTGCAACTCCAACTTTACCAACTTCACCTTCTGAAAGTGGATGGTCTGAATCATATCCTATTTGTGTTGGTAAGTCAAATGCAACAGAAAGTCCCATAGAACCTTGTTCTATTAAATATTTATATCTTTTATTTGATTCCTCTGCAGTAGCAAATCCTGCATACATTCTCATTGTCCATAATCTTCCTCTATACATAGTAGGTTGTACCCCACGAGTATAAGGATATTGTCCCGGAAAGCCTAAATCTCTCTCATAGTCAAAATCTTCTATATCTAATGGAGTATAGAGTCTTTTTACTTCATCACCTGAACCAGAATAAAATTTTTCCTGTCTTTCAGGTCTTTTTTCTAAGACTTTTTTCGTTTTTTCTTCATACTCTGTAATGCCTTGTTTGATTCCAGCTAATTTGTCTTTATCAAACATCCTATTTCCTCCTTTATTAGGCTTATATATTTAAAAATATGTAATCTACCACATGGTACCCTCTATAAGAATAACACAAAACTTAATGATTTTTAATATTTCAATACCTTTTTCTACAAGTATAAACGTATACTTTTTGAAAATACCATGTGGTAATTCTGTATACAAACATAATTTTTTATTAATCTTTAAAATTTACCTATTATTATGTTTCATATATTTTATTTAATTCAATATCATTTAATCTTCATAGTTCCCGTTTCTAAAAACCTAACATGCCATGAAAGAGCTTCTGTTAACAAATGAGGTTCATGCTTATATTTCCCTTTTTCTGCTCTTTCAAGGTAATCCATAAGCATATCTTTATAATCAGGATGAGCACAATTCTTGATTATTTTTCTTGCCCTTTCTCTTGGTGAAGTTCCTCTAAGGTCTGCTATACCCTGTTCAGTAACAATAACTTCAATATCATGTTCTGTATGATCTACATGCGAAACCATAGGAACTATTGATGAAATATCTCCATTTTTAGCTGTAGAAACAGTAGTAAATATTGATAAATAAGCATTTCGAGTAAAATCTCCTGAGCCACCTATTCCATTCATCATTCTTGAACCCATTATATTTGTAGAATTAACATGTCCATATATATCTACTTCTATGGCAGTATTCATAGCTATAACACCAAGTCTTCTAGCAACTTCAGGATGATTACTTATTTCCATAGGTCTTAATATACAATGTTTAGCATAATGTTTCATATTTGAAAGAAGTCTTTTTAAACCATCTTCTGATGGTGTAAAAGATGTTCCTGATGCTACTGTAACTTTTCCTGCATCTATAAGGTCAAACATTGAATCTTGTATAACTTCTGTATAACAAGTCATATTTTCAAATTTTGAGTCAACTAACCCACCTAATACTGCATTTGCCACTGAACCTACTCCTGACTGCAAAGGCAGTAAATTCTTAGGCAGCCTACCCATTTTAACCTCATGTTCTAAAAAATCTATAATATATCCAGAAATTTTCCTTGAATTCTCATCTATTGGAGCTAAAGGTCTTACTTTATCAGTAATATCAGTAATGACAATAGCTGCTATTTTTTCTGGATTACATGGTATATAATGTGTTCCTATTCTATCACCTGGATGAGTTATTGGAATAGGTTTTCTATGAGGTGGTTTTTCAGTAACATATATATCATGAACCCCTTCAAGTTCCATTGGCTGACTCGTATTTATTTCAACAATTACTTTATCAGCATTATTTATAGCTTGAGGCATTACACCTACAGATGTCGTTGGAATAATTCCACCATCTTCAGTAATAGCTAGTGCTTCAACAAGTGCTATATCTATTTTTCCAAAAAAGCCATAATCTATAAACTGTGGTACATGACTTAAGTGCATATCTTGATACATTATACTTCCATCATTAATACTATTTCTTGAATATTTATTAGTCTGATAAGGATATCTCCTTACCATTATTCCTGTCCTAGATAAAGCTCCATCTAATTCATCTCCAACAGAAGCTCCTGTAATAATTGTTATCTCTACCTTATCACCTTCCTGTGCTCTTTTAGCTAAAGCAAGAGGTACTGCCTTTGGATAACCAGATGGAGTAAAACCGCTAGTTGCTACAATCATACCATCTTTTATAAGCATAGCTGCATCATCAGCAGACATAATTTTACTTTTAAGTTCTTCCCTTCTCAATCTATTATTTAACATCTAAGCCCCCCCTTAATTATTTTTTATTTCTACAAAAAAAAGTTAGATAGACCGGTTTTTTATAAAAAGACCAGTTATCTAACTTTAATTTATTTACTCTCTAGAACAAAAGGTCATTTTGTTCCCGTAAATAATAAAGTTAAATATACCTCAATTATTAACTTGTAATTAATTGCAATTTCATATATTTATTAATCATCTATATCAATATAATTTTTATTACTTTCCATAATCTGTTTATACTTTTCATGACACGTTTTAAAAGCTGATATTAAAGCTTTTTTTGCAGAGCCGTAATAATGATTTTTGAGATCATTTTGAATAGAATCGAAATCCTTTAAATTTTTACCTACAACAAGATTTTTAATAAACTGCTTTGCAACTCTAGTTACTAAAGAACAATCTACATCTAATATTTTTCCTGTATACTTATCCACTATTAACCCAACAGCTATAACATGATAAAGTTCTGTAGCTGTTATACCTTTGGGTAATTTAGCATAACCAGTTATAAATATTTCATATGGCTCCACATTATCACCTTTTTTCTTGAAATTAAGAAAAATAAATACACCTTCAAATAATTCTGCATATTTAAACTATAACTATATATTTAAAATTTTGTAAAAACATTTAAATTCGCAAAATCATAAAAAACTATTCCTATTTCATACTTTATAATTAAATATTAGCATTTTTTTAACATTTTGTGAAGAATATAAAATTTTTATTTTAATTATTAAATTACATAGGCAACTTATGAAGTATTATGGTAAATATAACCATACCAAGTAATGCAAATGGATAAGTTGCTCCGTATCCAGCTGCCGGGTCATCACTTCCTATAGCATCAACAGCAGCACCTAAACCGGGTGTTGATGTCATGCCTCCACAAATAGCTCCTGCTAACATTATCCAATTTATCTTAAATACATATCTTCCTATTATAAAGCCTACAAACATAGCTACTATACCAACTACTAATGAAACTAATACCAAATAACCTCCTGACCCAAATAATGCATCAAATACTTTAAATCCATATCTTAATCCAACTATTGCTAAGAAAAATGCTAAAGATAATTGTCTCACTACTCCGAGAACTTTATTATTCATTCTAAAATTTATAAATCCAATCTTTCCAATATAACCTAATATAAGAGAACCTATTAAAACTCCACCTGTTGAACCAAGACTAAAATATCCTACTAGTGGTCCTAAGTATATTTTTATCTTACCTAAAGTATATCCAAAAAAACATGCTATAGTAAATGCTGTAAGGTCAAATGATACCTCTGGTATTTCTTTAGCAGATGATATAGCTCTAGCTTCCTCCATTTCCCTTTTAAATGCTTCTTGTTCCTCAGCTACATTTATTCCAAAAATTCTTGGGAAAAAATTAACAGCAAGAATAACTATAAGAACTCCAAAAGGATAACCTATAGCATGCCCTACTCCTATACCAGCTCCTGCATCTTTTATAAATTTTTCTCTTTGTTCAGGTGTCAATGTTGGAGTATTTTTAGGTGTTAATTTACCAGAAGGATCAAGAAGCTTTAAAAACCTAGCTTTTTCTTCATCACTCAACTTTTCATACTTACTTACCCAATCGGTAGCGTGAGCATTCGCAGTTTCAAGTGCTGCTGCAAGTCCCGGAGAGCTGGTAAGTGCTCCTGTATAAACTCCTGATACTTCATATGGATTAGCATTTTTACTAAATAAAGTCATACCATATGTAGCAGCTGCTCCCAATAATGTAATTAAAAAACCTAATATAACAAATTTAGCCCCATATTTTTTAAGTACAACACCCATATCCTTAGCCGCTAAAAGTCCAACAGCAGCAACAAATAGTATAAGGAACAAATAGAAGAAATCTTTTGGTATTACTCCTGATTTTATAAGTTTTTGAGCCGCAGCAAATCCACTATCTCCTTCATTAAACCTATTGGCATAACCTAATACCCACCATCCAATTATAAGTCCTGTAAACAAACACCCTGAAACACCAAAATTAAATTTTCCAAACTTTATTTTACCAAACAACATACCTGTAAAAACAGCTATAAACATTAAGACAAATGGATTCATAATCCAGCTTATTAAATTAAATTTCATTTTTTCTCCCCCTCTAATATCTTTTTAACATTTAATTTTTAAAATTAATTAATACTATCAACCTATAATGTCTGCTTATTTGATTCTTTTAATCGCTCCTTTCTATAATAAGTTTTTATTTTATTTCTCCTTTTAAAAAACGTTTTCTAACTGCATCTAATTCATCTTAAACTGCAATTTCTATATACTAAGTTTTTTAATAATTTCCTTTCAAAAATTTTATATAAATAAAAACGAAAAACGGCATGGAATATGCCCCTCTTAAAAGGAATTATATCCCATGCCGTACGATTCCTAAGGAATGAGTAATGGTGAAATTACTCAAATAGAAATCTGGCAAACATTTTATATGAACTTTTATTATAATTTTATTATAAAAATTTATGCTTTTCAATAAAAATTTAGAACTAAAAAATAATTTTAAATTTTCTTTATATTATTTATTCTACATATATTCAATAATTCCTGCATATTTTTAAAATTTTTTGCAATTTTTTGTCCTATTTTTGTTTTGTATTTTCTAAAAACTTTGGAATATTTATTATATATCTAGTATGGTAGCCTTCACCTATTTTTTCTTTTTCATCAAAAGCTTCTACTTTGAATTTGAGCTTTTTCCCATTTATTTCTATAAGCTCAGCTTTTGCTTTTACTTTCATACCAACTGGAGTCGCAGCCATATGCTTCACATCTAAATGAATTCCAACTGTTGCATGTTCTTCTGGCAAATGTGGGTCAACAGCTTTAAGAGCAGCATTTTCCATTATACCAATCATCATTGGCGTAGCAAAAACTAATACCTTTCCACTCCCAAAAGCTGATGCAGTATCATTTTCTGTAACAATTTTTTCAACTTCAGCAGACATTCCCAATTTTAAATTGAATTCCATAATTTCTTCACTCCTTTTATCAATTTATACTTTTAAAGCAATATCTTAAAAATCACATAATGTTTGTTTATTAACAATTTTATTATACCAGATATTTAAAAATCCAAACATTTATATTGTAATATTTTACAAAAATAACTCCTCATATTTGAGGAGCTATTTTTCATCTACATCATTATCCTTTTTTTCTACTACATCAGTCAAATCAAAAGTAGTACTATCTTTTTCATCTATTTCTTCCTTTTTCAAATTAACTTTTTCATCTGTTTCTAAAGCACTTAATCCTTTTGTAAACACTATCTCAAATTCATCAGCATTTAGTGTTTCTTTTTCTAAAAGGGCTTTTGCAACTTCATGGAGCTTATCTATATTTTCTTTTAATAATCTTTCTGCTCTTTCATATTCTCTATCGATTATCTCTCTTATCTCTCTATCTATTTGAGCTGCAACTTCTTCAGAATAATCTTTCATCGCAGCTAAATCTTTACCTAAAAATACTTCTTCACCTGTACCATATGTCATAGGACCTAAATTCTTACTCATACCATATTTCGTAACCATACTTCTAGCTATTTCAGTAACTCTTTGCAGGTCATTTTGAGCACCTGTACTTATCTCATTTAATACTAATTCCTCAGCTACTCTTCCACCTAATAAATGAACTATTCTCTCTTCCATTTCAGTTTTTGTCATATAATACTTATCCTCTTTAGGAAGAATCATAGTAAAACCACCAGCTCTACCACGTGGTATTATAGTTACTTGATGAACTGGATCAGTATTAGGTAGAAGTCTTGCTACTACAGCATGACCCGCTTCATGATAAGCAGTAAGTCGTCTATCTTTTTCACTAATAACTCTACTTCTCTTTTCAGGTCCTGCTATAACTCTTGTAATAGCTTCTTCAAGAGTATCCATATGAATTTTTTTATCATTTTTTCTAGCTGCCAGTAGTGCTGCCTCATTTAATAAATTCTCAAGGTCTGCTGGTGTAAAACCCGGAGTTCTTCTAGCTAAAACTTTTAAGTCTACATCATCAGCTAAAGGTTTATTTTTTGAATGTACTCTCAATATTTCTTCTCTGCCTTTAATATCAGGTATTCCAACAACTATCTGTCTGTCAAATCTACCCGGACGAAGTAATGCTGGATCGAGTATATCTGGCCTATTGGTTGCAGCAATAATAATTATACCCTCATTAACGCCAAATCCGTCCATTTCAACTAATAGCTGGTTGAGTGTCTGTTCTCTTTCATCATGACCTCCACCAAGTCCAGCACCTCTTTTTCTACCAACTGCATCTATCTCATCTATAAATACAATACATGGAGAATTCTTTTTAGCTTGTTCAAACAAGTCACGAACTCTTGATGCTCCAACACCAACAAACATTTCAACAAATTCAGAACCGCTGATACTGAAAAATGGAACTCCTGCTTCTCCTGCAACTGCACGTGATAAATACGTTTTACCAGTCCCTGGAGGTCCTACCATCAAAACTCCCTTTGGTATTCTAGCACCAAGTTCAATATATTTTCTCGGATTTTTCAAGAAATCTACAATTTCTTTTAATTCCTCTTTTTCTTCTTCTAAACCGGCTACATCCTTAAATGTAACTTTTTTCTTTGCATCACTTTTGTGAAGCTTTGCCTTGCTCTTCCCAAATGACATTACCCTGCTTCCACCGCCTTGAGACTGCTGCATAAATACAAACCAAAAAACAACAAATATTAAAATCATAAATACAGACGGTAATATATCTATAAACCATGGCGTAGTAGCAGGCGGTTCTCCTGTTAATTTAAGTTCTCCAGCTTCCAAAGCAGGCAAAATATATTTTGCTACAAATGTATCGGTCATTATAGCCTTTGGAATATAAATATGGAATAGTGTTCCATCTTTGTATTTGCCTTCTACACTGTTATCTATAAAATGAATTTCAGAGACATTCTTATTTTGCAGTTGATTTACAAATTCCGATATGTCAAGTACTAATGTCTCTTGAGGTTGTCTTCCATAAAAATGAACTATCATTACAAATATTATAAATATCAAAATATAAAAACTTGCGCCTCTAAAAAACTTTCTCAACAACTCTCCTCCTTTCACTGTAAAAAAAACTTAGGTCTCTTAATTCTAACATATTTTATTATTCTATACAACCTTCTTTATAGACGAGCTTAATTACTTTTACAGTATCAGAATCTATCTTATACTTTTCGCTCATTCTATATCCAACTACCCATATTATGCCTTGCTCATCACATACTATAGGTATTCTATCTCTATAATCTTTTGGCACTTTTTTATCTATAAAAAAATCTTTTAATTTCTTACTACCCTTCATCCCTAATGGAACAAACCTGTCTCCATTTTTTCGATTTCTTATTATTAAATCACCTTTTACCTTATCCATATCTATAAAAATCATATTTTTACCACAAAAACAAATATCTTCTTTAGATATTATCGAAGATTCAACAATTGAATCTAACTCTTTAATATATACACTCTCTCCTATTTTAATATTATACTCAAACTCACCTAATCTACTTTGTATTTTTTCATTCTGTTTTTTTACATTTATACTATTATATCCAAGCTCTACAATTATATGTCCCGGCAAATCACTCCTTAAACCTACTTTATAATTTTTAACTAGCTCTATCACTTTTTCTATATGCACAAGCCCTATTTCTTTAAGATTACCTTTTAATTTTTCAATAGCCTTTCTTATAACTCTTCTTTGCATACTAATATGTAAAGTCCTAAATTTATTCGTATCTAAAGATATCCCATTATTATAAATCTGTGATATTTCATTAAAAATTTCATTAGTCATTTTATTTAAATAATCTCTATCATCTCTTAAAATATCAGCAGTTCGACACAAAGTATCTATTATATTAGAATTAAAGTTTTTTTCAATATAAGGTATGAGTTCAAGTCTTATCTTGTTTCTCGTATATATAGTTTCTAAATTAGTTTTATCTATTCTAGGATTTAATTTATAATATAAGCAATAATTTTCAATTTCTCTTCTGGTAATATTAAGTAGCGGCCTAATTATTTTTTCATTTCTTTTATAATCAATGGCTGTAAGTCCCTCTAACCCTGCCCCCCTCATTAACCTCATAAGAATAGTCTCTGCCTGATCATTTTTATTTTGTGCTATTGCTATCTTTGATGCACCCTCTTTTTTAGCTACATCATCAAATAATCTATATCTCCACTCTCTACCTGCTTCTTCAAATGTAATACCCTTTTTTTTACTATATGAAGCAATATCAATAGAAAATATATATGATTTTATACCTAAATTATCACTAAACTTTTTAACATACTCGGCATCTTCTTCTGCTTCACTACCTCGAAATTGATGATTTAAATGAACTACAAAGAGTTTTAAATCATATTCATTCCTAATTCTCCACAATAAATGCAATAAACAAATTGAATCAGGTCCCCCCGAAACACCTACAACAATTTTTTCCCCTTTTTCAATCAAATTATACTTATTAACTGTATTTAAAAATTTTTCTATCATATATCTACTCTCCATTTTAACTTAATTTTTTAGTAGAAAGTAAAATTTAAAAATCATATATATAATACTACAATATCTAAACTATATTTGTTAAGCTTTTTGACAATAAAAATAACAGCATAGTTATTAAACATAACAAAGAACTTATAAAATATATATTAACTATTAAATTTATCTTATTTTTATATTTTTTATCTCTTTTTAAACTACCATTCACATATATTTTTTTTAATCTTTTCAAAAAAATAGAAAAATCAATTTGTCTTTGAAATAAACCATCTTTTATTAGATTTATCAACTTTTGATTTATACCTTTTCTTTTTAATTCGCATATCATACTATTTATATCCATATTCAATATTTTACTATTACTTTCTAAAATAAAACAAGTAAGAAACATACATATGCTAAATAAATCATATGCTGGGTCTGCTTTTCTAAGTCCCATATTCCATTTTGCTCTATCATACAGAGGCGTAAATTCTTTCAATCCTAATCCTATTTTAGACACTCCACCTAAGTCAATTATTTTTAACTTTTTTTTCTTTTCATCAATCATCAAATTTTCAGGTTTTAAATCTCCAAATACATATCCTCTTTTATGAAATCTATCAATAGCTTCACAAACTATTATCGCTATTCCTAATAACTCTTTTATATTTATTCTATATTTTTTCGTATATTCCTTTAAATTTTTACCTTCTATATATTCTAAAACAATAAAATGATACATTTTTCCATTTATTTCACAATCATCTATATCGATTATTTTGGGGATAAATTCAAAATCTTTAAATTTATCTAGCATATTTGCTTCTTTAGTTATGCTGCATAAATCCATACTAATTTTCAATGCATAGTATTCTTTACTTTTTGCATCATAAACTTTATAAACTTTTCCAACTCCACCTGTTCCAATCAACTTTTTAATAATATAAGTTTTTTTATTCCATTTTCCAACAATTTCTATACCTCTAAAATCCACTTTTACCACCCTAAACGAATTTAAAGCGGCTACTTACAGCCGCTTTAAACTATACCTTCACTTAAGAAAGGTTTTTCTTCTATTATTTCATCAACTATATTGCTTCTATTAGTAAATAATTCTATTGCCTTATAAATAGCAGGAGCAGTTGGAGTTGTTCCACTTGCAAATATACTTTTTAATTTATCTTTTAATAAATCTACATCATCAGTAAAACCATTTATTATATTAGTCATTTCTCCATTTACACCGGGATAAGCTATAACTGCAATCTCACTCTTTCCCTTCCTCACTCTTAATGAATTCATTAAATCCAATATACTTTCCTTTGCTCTTTCAAGTTTTTGCTTCATACTTCCACTGCAATCAATCAAAATACAACATTTAAGTGGTATTTCATCACTTAAATTTTCAATGTACTCAATAAATTTATTTCTATACTTAGGTTTTATTTCATCTAAGCTTGAACCAATTATCTCTTTAAGTTCTCTATTTACTACATATCCTATTGTTTTATTTACTGTCTTTTGCGTCATCATCTGCAAAGTAACGCTTAAATCATCTAAATATGTTAGTTCCCATTCACCTTTACCTTTTTTCGCAATTCCTTGAATTTCTTCAATTGGATTTTCATCACTTTCGTTTTTTCCAATTATCCCTATAGCACTTACTACTATATTATGTTTTTGAGCCTCCATTGCAGCTAATAACGGGTCTCCGCCTATATTAGATTTACCATCTGTAACTATTATAATTTCTTTCATTTCCATATAATAATCCCCCAATCTTTTTTTGTTTAAGGGGATTATTGCCAATTTATTTATTTTATATACATTTTATCTTCTTTTCCAAATCTTTGTAACTAATACAGTCATATCATCTTCAATTTTATTGTTATTTCTCTCTATAGCTTTATCTAATATACTATCTGCTATCACTTGTGGATTTCTACTATTTATATCTTTAATTAATTCTACCATCCAATTAGTTTTATCTATAAAATTTTTATCTACATCTAAAACTCCATCTGACATGGTAATTATAAAATCTCCAGAATTTAATTTTACAGACTTGCTATCTATTGCTATCTCATTTACTATTCCAACAGGTAAAGATGATGCATGTATAACTTCCACATTCCCATTTGTTCTCTTTATAAAAGATGGTACTGCTCCTATTTTTATAAATTCTACTTTTCCACTATACAAGTCAACTATCGATAAATCTATAGTTGAAAATGCCTCATCTAAAGATTTAGACATCAAAACAGAATTTATAGTTTTTATAGCTATATTTTTATTAAATCCTGCTCCTAGTAGTTGTTCTAATAAAGTTATAGTTGCCACACTCTCCTTTGCAGCTTTTTCACCTGTTCCCATTCCATCACTAAGCGCTAACATATACTTGTTGTCATCTAAATCCATAAAAGAATAATTATCTCCACTTATATAGTAATTATCCTTTGATACCTTTGCAACTCCTGTATTAACTTTATATTTTTGAGCCTCAACTAGCTGAATTAAACAACTTCCATTTTCATTGCCTTTATTGCAATTTCTGTTTTTATGAACAACTTCTCTTCCTATAACTTTTTTTACAATTGGAATAATTCTTCTTTCACATATTTCTCTATCAAAACACTTTTTCTTTTCAATATCTATTTCAAATCTCCCATTTTCATTTTCTAAAACAGTAATTTTATCAATTATAATACCTTCTTTGTCAAAAGCAACATAAAGGGCATCTTCTACATCTCTTTTAAATTCTATATTAGAAGATATTTCCTTAGATAATTCTCTTAATATCTGAGATATTCCATTAAATTGTTCAGAAACTAACTGCCTCATTTCAAAGAGTTTTTTATTCCATTTATAATCTATCTTATATATTTCATAAGCACTATTAATTATATTTATCAACTTTTCTAATCTTAAACATCTTTTCCTAAGATAATCAGGAACATTATTTTTATCCAATATGCCCTTAGCTTCTACTAAAGTAATAGAATCTACCAATGCATTATAAGTACTATAAAAGCAGTTATTCCAACAACTTCTTTTCATATTACAATTTAAACATATAGAATTTGCAATATTATTTATTATATTTGTTATTTCTTTTTGTTCAACAACTTTCTCTTTTTCAGCAATCTTAGAATAAGTTACTGCTAATTCTGAAAAAGCTAATGAATAATTTTCTAATTGTCTTAACATAAGCTTTTTAATTCTCTCACTATAAACTTTATCTATTTCAAAACCATCACTTTTTAAACTGATAAATTTATTTATATATTCAGAAACCGATTTTGGCAGCAGTATAAATATTAAAAATGCAATTACTATTTCTTCAAATTGAACTAACGTTTCAGTTGAACCATTTATATAAAATGTAAGTATAGAATTGCTTAATACAATTCCTAAAGCCGAAGTAACTTTACCTACATCTTTAAATATACCTGCCAGTAAACCTGAAAATCCATAAATTCCTATTATAACAGGAGTATCAACTGTAGACATGCTAGTTATAATACCTATAGTAACTCCTACAGCTGCTCCTATCGCTGCTCCTCCATTATAAGCAAATACTAATATTATAAAAATCCCAACTATATTCTTCAAATCATAACCAAAAAATATTACATCTGAAAGTCCTAATACCGAAACTGCCAAAATAATTGCTATACATATTACCTCTTCATTAGAAAGGATTTTTCTATTTGATTTTACTGTTAGAATTGGAATACTATAAGAAAGTATGTATATAAATACAAAAACTATAATTGATTCAAAACTCGTCATAAATAAATCATACAAATAAAACTCTGTTAAAAATAAATACAAAACACCAGAAAAAAAAGTTATACTACCGGTTAAAAAAGCCAATTTTGATGTATTAAACCTTATATTTTTGACTATATACCTAAAAACAATAAAATTTAATCCCAAAATTAACATATACCTATACTTATCAGCATTAGTAGTTAAAATCCCCAATAAAATACTTAATCCTAATATAGAATTCTTTTTATCCTTAGTCATTAAAGTTGTAAAATAAGCTACTCCAAAAGGATTTAATCCATTTAAAATCGAAGCTCGTCCCAATAAAAAAGCCAAAATATTTAACAACAAAAAATCTTTGCTTATAATACTGTAAATCTGTCCTTCTTCTCTTCCTAATCTTTTGTATCCTATATTAAATTTTTCCATAGTAAAAAAACACCCCCCTGTATAATGCATTATAACAGGGAGGATTTGAAATATTTGTCAACTTGACTGAATGTTTCAAAAAAAATTATGACATTCACTACTATTTTCAAACAAATTGTTTACTTTTTAGAAATAAAACAATTATTTTTTTATAACTCTAAAAATAAATTTTAAAACATATTGTAAAAAAATAAAAACTATAAGTGGCATCACTTATAGTTTATCTGTACTTTAAATATTTTTTATTGGTAGCGGCGAGTGGACTCGAACCACCGACCTTCCGGGTATGAACCGGACGCTCTAGCCAGCTAAGCTACGCCGCCATATTGGTTGCGGGGACAGGATTCGAACCTGCGACCTCCGGGTTATGAGCCCGACGAGCTACCAGCTGCTCTACCCCGCGACGATAAAAAATTAAAAATTATTTTAAAAAATAATTAACACTAACTTTTAATTCTCAATTATCAATTTTCAATTCTCAATTCTTTCATTACATTTGGTGCCGGGGACCGGAATCGAACCGGTACGGTCTTTATAAGGACCGCAGGATTTTAAGTCCTGTGCGTCTGCCAGTTCCGCCACCCCGGCATATTACATTTCTTGCGACGAATTTTATTTTACATTATATTTTACTTTTTGTCAACACATTTATTTATTATTTTTGAGAAATTTATTATAAAATTAAACATAACAGATAAAAACTAAAAAACATAATAAAAATCACACATTATACAAATTCCTAATCAAAATATAAGTTTTATCCTATTATTTTTTCAAAAATATATCCTTCTAAATTATCATAATCGCTAATAGTAATTTTATCTACTCCTAAACTTACAAGTATTTCATAAAGAATAACAGCACCAGCCAATATAATATCTGCCCTCTTAGGCTGTAAACCTTTTAGATTCTTTCTTTCTTCATTATTTGTTCTCTTAAATAAATCTACCATTTCTTCTACTTTTTTTATTTTAATCTCATAATTATGTATTAAATTACTATCGTAAATTTCAAGTTTTCTATCTATGGCAGCTAATGTTGTTACCGTACCCCCAATCCCTATTATCCTTTTTATATCATATTCTCTAATTGCTTTTAAAACTTTACTAATAATTCCTTTTATATCTTTTTTCAGATTTTCAAATTCTATATCGCTTATAGGGTCAGTACTAATATGCTTATCCGTCATTCTCACAGCTCCAACATTTAAACTAGTTTTAAATTTTATGCCGTTAATATTCCCGATGATAAATTCTGTACTACCTCCACCTATATCTATAACTAATATATCTTTATCACACTTATCTATCCCATGTACTACACCCTTAAAACCAAGCTGTGCCTCCATATCACCATCAATAACTTCTATATTTATTTTAACTTCTTCTCTTGCCCTTTTTACAAATTCTTCTTTGTTTACAGCATCTCTAACCGCACTAGTTGCTATCGCTCTAATATCACTTATTCCTTCTTTAATTGCAATCTCTTTAAATACTTTTAAAGCATCTATACTCCTATCAATAGCTTTTTCTGACAACTTTTTAGTCTTACCTACTCCTTCACCTAATCTCGTCATAATAAGCTCTTTTCTGCTGTTTATTATTTTGTTATTTTTTATTTCTGCAATAATAATCCTTATAGAATTTGTTCCTATATCAATAACGCCCACCTTTTTCATTCTCCTACCTCCAAATAAAATAATAAATATCCTCTTTTCAACATAATAAAACCGGGAATATATCCCGGTACTATTTCATATTCATATTAATTACTATTTTCTATTATATCCGTTCCCTTTTCTCTTATTTACATTTTTCTTCATATCTTTCAACTTTTCATCGCTATCCTTTAAAAATCTAGCTAGCATATCTTCAAAAGATGCTTTCGGTCTAACCGGTCTGCTTACAAATTCTTTAACTGCTTCTTTTTTAACAGTATTTTTCTGCTTACTTCCTTCAGTAGCTTTTCTAATAGAAAGGCTTACCTTTCCATTTCCACTAACTTCTATTACCTTTACTTTTACCCTTTGTTGTTCTTTTAAATAGTCTTTCACATCCTTTACATATTCATCTGCAATTTCTGAAATGTGACATAATCCTGTTATACCATCCGGTAGTTGAATAAAAGCTCCAAAATTAGTAATACCTGTAACAGTACCATCAACTACCTTTCCAATCTCAACGGGCATTAAAAAAATTCCTCCTTAATTCATTTAACATTATTGTTATCAAGTAAATTATATTTTATAAGCCCTCTAATGTCAATATACCTTTTATAATTAACAATTAATTGTTTTTCTTATTATCTTGAATAATATAAATAATCTCATTAGGTTTTACCATTTTTAATTTTTCTCTAGCAACCTTTTCTACAAACTCCTTACTATCACTTTTTTCTATATTTTTTTTCATATCTTTAATCTTCATTTTAAGCTCATTAACTTGCTTTAATGCCTGTTTTTCCTCATTTTTCAATTCTCTTATTTTTATTTCTTGCTTTATCATAGTTATGGATAAATATATAAATAATATAAGACAAATTATTATATGTATTCTATTTCTCTTTAAGAAACTTTTTTTCTTCATTTTTTTCATACGTTCACATCCTTTATTATCTTAATACACTATTATTATTTTAATTATTCTATAATCTTTCTATATTCCCTTCTATTTTTTTTTATGTATAATTGTACTCATATTTTTCTTAATATCTTTAAACATTCTTTTGGGAATTAAAGATATTCTTTTCAATCTTAAACAATATGGTCTTAACATTTGAACTACTCTTATACAAGGATATTTGATTATTCTAATTATAAATATAACAATACTATTGACTTTGTTATATATGCAGCTAAAAACTCTTTTTATAAAAACAATTATTTCCATAAACATTTTTGTAAATAATCTACTTAAAAATATATTATATAATGACGTTCCAAGTATAAAACCTAATAAAGTATATCCTCTCACCCTTCCGTCATCACTATAAAGAAGAACTAATATAGCAACCATAGTTATAGTAATCCAAAAAAATAAATCTTGTAAAATAGCAGTAATTCTCTTGGGCTTTAAATAAAATCTAAAAATCTTATAAATATCATAAATAAACCCTATTAATATCCCTCCATATAATGTTGCAAAAAAAACGTATATTTGATAATATACGAAACTAGTCATATCAATCACTCTCCATGTACCATCATAGAAAAAAATTCTCCATTTACTAAAATGGAGAGATTATTTAAACATTTTCCCAAGGAATCCAAGCCCCTTAGATAGATTATCTTCTTTTTCAGAATACACAATAGATGTTATATAACCCTCTATCGACAGATTCCCATCTTCTAAATTAAGCTTTTTTATATCCAGTCCCTCACCTCTAATAGTTAAATTACCTTGAACTGTTACCAATACTATCATATCGTCATTATAACTCTTTACATGTTCTACTCCTGAAATGCTCATTTTTTCTCGATTTTCCAATATTATGTTTTGAGACCTATTTTTAAAACCATTCTTTTCTTCCAAAAAGACACCTCCCTCTTATAAAAATATGTATATAATATTGGAATTATTACTTGTTTATTTTCTAGAAAACAAATGTACTTGATAAAAAAAAAGCACAATTTTGTGCTTATAAAATATTTGTTAAGCTATTATTCTGCTGATTTGCCATATTATTCTATAGCTTTATACATTTCTTTTGCATCATCTTTAGTTGCATGTTCCTTTAAGTCTAAAACCTCTACCTTTATCACCCTCGTACCAAACTCCAAAGTCAATATATCTCCAACTGAAACTTCAGTACCCGGCTTTGCTATTTTATCATTTATCTTTACTCTGCCTTGCTCACACGCTTCTTTCGCAATTGTTCTTCTTTTTATCAGTCTAGAATTTTTTAAAAATTTATCAACTCTCATAAATTTTCAACTCCTTCTGCAGTCTTTTATACTTTTCTTTCTAATTTCTTTAAATCACTGTTATGTCCTATGACTATTAATACATCACCTTCCTCAATAACAGTCAAAGCTGTAGGTGATATATTTATACTTGTTCCTTTTTTTATAGCCATTATATTAATTCCGTATTTTGCCCTCATATTCAATTCTAATAAATTTTTTCCTATCCACTCTTTAATTGCTGTAATTTCTACTATACTGTATTCGGGAGATAATTCTATATAGTCCATTATATTAGAAGATACTAAACTTTGAGCAATTTTAGCTCCCATATCTCTTTCTGGAAATACTATTTTATCTACCCCTACTTTATATAATACTTTAGCATGAAGTTCATTTTGTGCTTTAGCTACTATATACCTTGCTCCTGCTTCTTTAAGCATAATAGCAACTAATATAGATGACTGTATATCTGAACCCATTGCAATAACACATACATCAAAGTTATTTGCTCCTATCGTACTAATCAATCTTTCATCAGCCGCATTTCCCTGAATAGCATGGGTAACAGAACCTGATATTTGATTTATTGCCTCTTCACTATCATCAATAATCAATACATCATTTCCCATATTATAAAGAGTAGTTGCTATACTGCCACCAAACCGTCCTGCTCCAATTATTAAAAATTGTTTCATAATATGTCCTCCTTTAACCTACAATAACCTTTTCTTCTGGATATCTCAATATTCCCTTATTTTCTTTTTTCCTTTGAGCCAAAGCTAATAAAACCGTAAGTGGTCCTACTCTTCCAAAAAACATCGTTATAGCAATAATTATCTTTCCAAGCTTACTAAGAGTTGATGTAACACCTAACGATAAACCAACTGTACCAAAAGCTGATACTGCTTCAAAAAATATTCCTATAAACGAACAGTCTTTTTCAGTTATTGATAATATCATTGTAACTAATATAACTAATCCCAATGCCAGTCCAATGATAGCTAAAGACCTATTTATAATATCTCTAGGTATTCTTCTTCCAAACGTTTCTGTATCATCTTTACCCTTTATCACTGATACAATCGTAGCTATTACTACCCCTGTTGTTGTAATCTTTACACCACCAGCAGTTCCTGCAGATGAACCTCCTATAAACATTAATACTATTGTAAAAAATATCGATGCCATAGTCAGCTTATCAGTAGGAAGTGTATTAAAACCTGCCGTTCTCGGAGTTACAGAATGAAATAATGCTGAAAGAAATTTACCTTTTAAAGACAACTGTCCCATTGTATCTGGATTATAAAATTCTAAAATCAATATTACAAAAAAACCTACTGAAATTAAAATAAGAGTCATAGTAATTGCTAATTTTGAATGTAAAGAAAGCTTATTAAAATTCTTTTTCTGCATGACATCTAAAATAACTACAAACCCTATTCCACCTAAAATTATTAAAGACATTATTACCATATTAATTAGTACATCATCAACAAAAGGAGTTAAACTTCTAAAATTGCCTATTAAATCAAATCCAGCGTTGCAAAATGCAGATATTGAATGAAAAATACTATACCAAATTCCCCTACTTAAACCATAAATAGGTATAAATTTTATTGAAAGAAGTATAGCACCAATTCCCTCTATAGTAAAAGTCATAATTAAAATATATTTAGCAAGTCTTACAACTCCTGAAAAACTAAACTGATTTAAAGCTTCCTGCATAACTAATCTCTCTCTAAGAGTTATTTTTTTACCTAATAAAAGAGCAAATAACGTCCCCATTGTCATAAAACCTAAACCACCTATTTGAATAAGAAGTATTATAACTACTTGTCCAAATGTTGTCCAATATGTCAATGTATCTACTACAACTAAACCTGTAACACATACAGCTGAAGTCGCAGTAAATAAAGCATTGATAAATCCTATACTCTGTCCATTTTGAGAAGCTATAGGCAAGTTAAGAAGCAGTGCTCCTATCAATATAAGAATTGCAAATCCCAAAACCAATATCTGTGTAGGATGAAGTGCAAATATATCTATATTCCCATTTCTTTTCATATTTAATGCCTCCTGACTATAACAATTTGTCCTATATTCTATCTCATATTAAAATCTTAGACACAATAAAAACAAAAACCATGAAGAATCCATGGTTATATTTATACACTCTTTTATGTATTTAAATACCACTTCTTCCTCTTTCAACTATAAATCTAAAATACTTATTAGTCAATAATTTATTAAATGAAAATAACCCCCTTAAAACTTTGAGGAGGTTATTTCCAATTTTGATATGTACTTGATATATATTTACTTTAAAGTATTTTCACAAAATATACTAATAATATCTAGTTTAAATTCCTATGCATTTACTTTCTCTTTTAATGCTTTTCCAGCTTTGAATACTGGAGCTTTTGAAGCAGGAATTTCTATTATTTGTTCTGGATTTCTTGGATTTCTACCTTGTCTAGCTTTTCTCTCTCTCACATCAAATGTTCCAAAACCAACTAATTGTACCTTTTCTCCTTTTACCAAAGCTTCTTCTACACTCTTCATAAATGCATTTAATGCAGATTCAGCATCTTTTTTTGTAAGTCCTGACTTTTCAGCCATGCTTGCTACTAATTCAGCTTTGTTCACAATAATACCTCCTTATTATTTAAAAATAAAGTTCGTAATAGCTTATTCTATCTTTTATTCAAAAATCCTTCTTTTTTTAAGGATTTTTTTATGAAATTACTGCCTTTTTTCTAATCTTTTAGCTTCATTCCACAGCTTGTCCATTTCCTCTAAAGTCATTTCCTTTAAATCTAATCCACTTTTCCTTGCCTTTTCTTCCATATAATTAAATCGTCTTATAAATTTATTAATTGTATTATTCAAAGCAAGTTCTGGCCTTATCTTTAAAAACCTCGCTACATTAACTACTGCAAATATTAAATCTCCTATTTCTTCTTCTGTAGCTACTACATTACCACTTTTATAAACTTTATGAAGTTCTTCTAACTCCTCTTTTACTTTTAACATTGCACCATCAATATTATCCCAATCAAATCCAACTTTTGCAGCCTTTTCTTGTACCTTGTAACTTTTCATAAGAGCAGGTAGTTGTTTAGGAATTCTCATTAATGATTCAGTATAACTTTTTTCTTTCTTTTCTTCTCGTTTTATATCTTCCCAATTCTTTAAAACTTTCTCAGCTGTATCAACTTTCAAATCTCCAAATACATGAGGATGTCTATTAATTAATTTTCTACATATACTTTCTATCACATCATTTATATCAAAATATCCATTTTCACTAGCTATTTGACTATGGAATACTATTTGAAGCAAAAGATCGCCTAATTCTTCTTCTAAAAGTTCCATATTTTTTGCATCTAAAGCCTCTAAAACTTCATAAGCTTCTTCTATAAGATATGGTCTCAAAGTTTCATGTGTCTGTTTTCTATCCCAAGGACAACCATCTTTACTTCTCAATCTATCCATAATACTTACTAAATTATCCATTCCATATTTCTCTTTTATATTATTACTAGTTTTAGGAATAAATATACTAGTTAAATGGTCTAGCCATTCTATCCTATCTAATTCATATAAAGGAATATGGACTATTTTCTGCTTACCCTTTATACCTGCTCCTCTAATTACTGTAATTATATATTCATCATCATAATATTCCATAAGTTTAAGCTTTAATTCAGAAGCAACAAATCTATTATATACTTGAGTTATAATAATATCAACATCTATATCAGGTTTTTGAAAATTTATTTGAAAACTATCTATTATTTTTAAACCATTTACAGGGTCACATTTAAGTTCATTTAAAATGGCTTCTATAAAACTTACTCCCGGAATAAACTCCAATTGAATATCATTATTTTCTTTAGCTATCTCAATCAGCTTTTGCACAGTATTTTCAGCAACAAATGGACTTCCCGGTACTGCGTACACAACAGACCCTTTTTTACTAATCATTATGAGTTTATCTACTATTTCATCATATACATCTTCAAACTTTTCATTTTTATCATAAACATAATCAAAACTAATTATTTCTATACCCAAATCCTTTATAAAATCGACTACTGGATGTCTTTCTGTTCTCAAATACAAAGGTTTTGCCTTTTTTATGATTTCTAAAGCTTCTACTGTCAAATACTGTTTGCCACCCGGTCCTAAACCAACCACTGTTATTTTTCCTCTCAATTTATCACTCCCCTTAATCGTCATTCCTTATTAAACTCGATTAAATATTTTAAATATCTTTTGTAATTTGCTTCCACCAGGTAGTATTTGTAAATCTTCTTCTGTAATAGTCTTTGTTATTAAAAGCATTAATCCATATACTACTACGCCCAACACTACAGCAATAAGTGTAGCTATATTATTTCCTAAAATACTACTTAATATTGAGTATGAAAACTTTACTACAACAGCCATTAAAACGACTGAAATAATAGGCTTTAAAATTACATTGATAAAATTAAATTTTATTCCCATTTTTATAATATATGCGAAATTCAATATAGCTGCAACTGCATAACCTATAACTGTAGCTATTGCTGCTCCCCTTATATTCAAAAAAGATATTCCGAGTAATATATAACTAAGTATTAACTTCACAACAGCACCTGTAAATAAATTCTTAACAGGCACAAATGGTTTTCCAAACCCCTGTAAAATTCCTGTTAATATTTGAAAAAGTGATAAAAAAATTATTCCATATCCCAATATAGCCAAAATGGCACTTGCATTTATTGCACTATCTATTTGTCGCGGATAAAGAAGCATCATTATAGGTTTTGATAGTATAACTAATCCTACTGCAGAAGGAAGTCCTATTAAAAGCGATATTCTCATTCCTGCTTCTATAGTACTAAATAAAGATTTTGTATCTTTTCTTGCTATCAAATGTGAAACTGCCGGCACTAAACTTATTTGAAGTGCAGCAGTTAATACCTGCGGAAGATTTATTAAAGGATTTGCCATACCAGTCAATTGTCCATAAAGTCCATTAGCCTGTGAAGCATTATAACCTATATCTTGTAGCCTTCTCATAACAATTGCAGCATCAATAGACTGCATTACAGGCATCACTGCAGCACCTATAGTAATAGGTATAGCAATAGTTAAAAGATTTCTTATTATTTCACTTGTAGTTTCCCTTTTCTCTAAAGCTGTATATTTTATTTTTTCACTTTTTTTATATTTAAAATATATGTATGTCATCATAATTGCTCCAAAAAAAGAACCAGCTGTAGCTCCAAATGTAGCTCCTGCCGCAGCTATTTCAAGCTTTTTATTTAATAAAATAAAAGCTAAACCTAATCCTAAAACAACTCTTCCCATTTGCTCTATAATCTGTGATATAGCTGTTGGCTTCATATTTTGCAGTCCTTGAAAATATCCCCTAAAAGCAGACATTATCGGAACAAAGAAAAGAGCCGGTGCAATTGCAAGTGTAGAATAATACGCCTTCGGATTCTTTATAATAACTTTTGAATAAAATCCAGCTCCAAAAAATAATATAGAAGATGTAATAATTCCAATAATAAATAATACTGAAAATGCAACTTTAAAAATTCTATGAGCAGCATAATTATCACCCATAGCTACTTTTTCAGATACAAGCTTTGCTATCGCTGTAGGAAATCCAGCAGTAGATATGACTACTAATAATAAATAAATAGGATATGCACTTTGATAATAACCCATTCCATCATCACCAATAATATTTGCAAGGGGTATTCTAAAAAAAGCTCCTAATATCTTTACTATTATTCCTGCAACGCCTAGTATGAAAGCTCCCTTTAGAAAAGAATTGCCTCTAATCATAATTATCCTCCTAGCAACTTTTTAATAGTTTATATACTTAAAAATTAACTCTCTATAATACTGTACTTATTCTACAAGTTTTAAATTTCACTTATGCAGTCAAATCTAACTATTAATTTTCAAGTATTAACTATTATATAGTAATTACCTAAAAATAATATAATTGTAAAACATAATAATTATACCAAAATATAAAATATAAATCACAAATTATAGTTAAAAAATTCGTTTAAAAGAAAAAAAGTAGCAACCATATTGTTACTACTTTTCTAAACTTATTGATATATATTAAATTTATTGTTCCATCTGCTTGCCTAAAAATCCAGCTGCAGTTTCAGCAAGTTTCTGCTCCATTTCTCCCATTATTTTGTCAGTATCTTTAGAAAGAAGAACTACTGCACCAATTGGGTCTCCATGACTAGTTATTGGAGCTATAACTTGAGATGAATATTTCCTGCCATCTTTTTCTTCATTTATTATAGGAATAAGCTTCTCAGCTTCATTTATAACTTTTATTTCACGTTGTTCCATAAATTTTTCTAACTGTTCACTAACCCTTTTATTTATGTAATCTTTTTTTGAACCGCCTGCTACAGCTATTATATTATCTCTATCAGTTACTATAGCTATAACGTTTATTGCTTCATTTAAAGATTCAACATATTCAGTTGCAAATTCATTTAATTCACTTATAGGAGAATATTTTTTTAATATAACTTCTCCTTCTCTATCCGTAAAAATTTCTAATGGATCTCCTTCTCTAATTCTCAACGTTCTTCTAATTTCTTTAGGAATAACAACTCTACCTAAGTCGTCTATTCTTCTCACTATACCAGTAGCCTTCAATTGTTTTCCCTCCTAAATAAATACTTTAATAATGAAATAATTACTGCTTGTAAGATTATTATTTGTATATACTTTTTTTTTATACATTTATGGCATATTTCTTTTTTTATGTTAAAAGTGATATATACTTCATCAAAAAAAAGTTTATGGTAAAATCACCATAAACTTTTTTACTTTGTTTTTCTACTTTATATTTTTTTCAAATTTTTCTATCTTCGCATTTTCTTTTAATTCTTTTATTTTTTCATTATATTTACTCTCTTTTATATAATCTATTGCTATTTTCTTTTCTTTCTCAATTTGCTCCTTTTCTAATCCATCTTTTATTAAGTCTTCAATAGTCTTAATTTCTTCTGTTTTTATAATATGATACCCAAATCTAGTTTTTACCAAATCACTAACTTCTCCTTTTTTAAGAGAAAATGCTGCTTCCTCAAACTCAGGAACCATTACCCCCCTTGAAAAATAGCCTAAATCTCCGCCTTTTTCCTTAGAACCGGGGTCTTCTGAATATTCTTTAGCAAGCTGTGCAAAATCTTCACCTGCTTTTATTCTTTTCAGTAAATCTTTAGCAAGTTTTTCATCTTTAACTAAAATATGTCTAGCTCTCACTTTTATAGGATAATTTTTTATTAACTCCTGTAATTTTTTCTCATCATTTAACCCAGCCTGTTCAAATATCTTATTTCTAAATTCTTTCAAGTAAAGTTCCATTTTTATTTGTTTTTTTATAAAATTTTCATCAATATTTTTTTCTTCATAAAATTTCTTTAATTCTTTATTACTCTCCAATTGTTTGCTAAAATCTTTATATTTTTCTTCAACTTTTTCACTATCTATTTTTATTCCCATTTTCTTTGCCTCTTGAAGAATTAATTCTTCAGTAATAAGTTTATCAAGTATCTGCTGCTTAACAATTGTAAGTAAAGTTTTTCCATCTATTTCTTGACTCCATATATCTTCTCCATACCATTTACTATAACTTTTTTCAACAATACTAAAATTCTTTTCAAAATCTTCTTTAGTTATTTTTACACCATTAACTTTGGCAACTACATTTTTATCTAAACTTGATTTTAAACTTTCTTTATTACATCCTGTAAAAATAGTTGCCAATAAAATTAGTACTACTGTAATAGCCAATACTTTCCTTTTTATTTGAACCAATAAAATCCACTCCTCATCTTCTGTTATTTACTATCTTATTATATCTCATATTAATTTTTATGAAAACCTCTAATTTTTTCTAATACTTCTTTAATTTCTTGCAATTTTCTATATTGAAGCCCTTTATTTTGATGTCTATAAATAAAGAAAGGTTTACTACTGCAATTAAAAATAATTTTTCTTCCAAATTCCTCTGTAGCTTTAGCTATGACAAACGGGTCTATTTTAAATCTAGTGTCAAATTCAAACTTTATTCCTTCTTTCGTTTCTGAAATAGAATTTATTTTCAATTTTTGAGCTAAAACTTTTATATATGCTATAGATATGAGATTGTAAACTGATTCCGGTAATGTTCCAAATCTATCTTCTACTTCCTCTTCAACATCATATGCATCTTCTTTACTTCTAATAGATGCTATCTTTTTATATATTTCCAATTTCTGTTTCTCATTGTTTATATATTCATCAGAAATATATGCATTTACAGTTATATCAATGTTTGTCTCTATAACTTCTTCTACTTCTTCTCCTTTTAAAGTTTTTATAGTATCTTCAAGGAGTTTACAGTAAAGGTCATACCCTATAGAAGCCATATGTCCATGCTGCTGAGAACCTAATAAGTTACCTGCTCCTCTGATTTCCAAATCCTTCATAGCTATTTTAAATCCTGAACCTAGTTCAGTAAATTCTTTTATAGCTTTGAGTCTCTTTTCAGCAGTTTCAGATAATATTTTATCTTTTTGATAAGTTAAATAACAATAAGCTATCCTATTACTTCTTCCTACTCTTCCTCTAAGCTGATAAAGCTGAGATAAACCCATTTTATCGGCATCATATATAATCATTGTATTTACATTTCCTATATCAAGTCCTGTTTCAATTATCGTTGTGCATACTAAAACATCAAATTCTTTATTTAAAAAATCCAGCATAATATTTTCAAGTTTTCTCTCACTCATTTGTCCATGAGCATATTCTACCTTTGCCTCTGGAACTAATTCTTTTATCCGAAAAGCCATTTTATCAATATCTCTAACTCTATTATAGACAAAATACACTTGCCCACCACGCTCTAATTCTCTTAAAATAGCTTCTCTAACCATTCCCTCATTATACTGAGTTACATACGTTTCTACAGGGTATCTATCTTCTGGTGGGTCTTCAATAACACTCATATCTCTAATACCTATCAAAGACATATGCAAAGTCCTAGGTATAGGAGTAGCAGTTAAAGTAAGAACATCTACATTTTTACGTAAGTGTTTTAAAGCTTCTTTATGTTTTACACCAAATCTCTGTTCTTCATCTACTATAAGAAGCCCTAAGTCTTTAAACTTTACATCTTTTGACAAAAGCCTATGCGTTCCTACTATAATATCAATCATTCCTAAACCCAAATCTTCAATTATCCTATTTTGCTGTGCTTTACTTCTAAAACGGCTCAACATTTCTACTTTGATAGGAAAACTAGATAATCTTTGAGAAAGAGTATTAAAATGTTGCTGTGCTAATATAGTAGTCGGTACTAAAAATGCAACTTGCTTTCCATCCATAACAGCTTTAAAAGCAGCACGAATTGCAACTTCAGTTTTCCCATATCCAACATCTCCACAAAGCAGCCTATCCATAGGAATACTTTTTTCCATATCCCTTTTTATCTCTTCAATACATTTTAATTGATCGGGAGTTTCTTCATATGGAAATAAGTTTTCAAATTCTCTTTGCCATTCAGTATCTGGTGAAAAAGCATGACCTTTTGTAGATTGTCTAACAGCATAAAGTTTTAATAAATCTTTAGCCATATCTTCTATAGCACTCTTAACCTTTGCCTTTGTTTTTTTCCATTCATTTCCACCAAGCTTATTTATTTTAGGAACTCTATCTTCCCCACCTATATATTTTTGTACTAAATCCATTTGATCTATGGGAACGTATAAATAATCTCCACCAGAATATTGTATTTTTAAATAGTCTTTCTTTACTCCTTCAACTTTTAACTGTTCTATTCCTATATATTTCCCTATACCATGATTTTCATGAACAACATAATCTCCAACAGATAAATCTCTAAATGACTTTATCTTTCTACCTTCTTTATATTTTTTCTTTTTCCTCTTAATTCTTTTAGAAACTCCATATATTTCATTTTCCGTTACTACTGCAAATTTAAAAGTATTATATATAAATCCACTAGAAAGATTTCCATTCATTATAAATGTTTGTCCAGATAAAATAGTCTTATCTAAATTATTTATACATGCACATTCTATTCCATCATTTCTAAATTCTCTTTCTAGATTTTTTCCCTTTTCTTGTGTCCCGGATAATATAACTACTTTATAACCTCTATATTTCCATCCCTTTAAATCTTCTATAAGTAAATTTAATTTCCCATGATAAGAACTCATATCCTGCATAGGAAACGAAATTATTTGCTTAGGCATAAAATCATTTATTCTCTTTGGCAAGCTATTTATCACTATGAATATATTTTTTTCATTATCTTTTATAAGTTTATCATAATCTTCAATGACATCTATTTGTCCGGGTAAAACTTCACCTTTTTCAAAAAACATTTCAAATCTCTTTCTAAAATCTTTTTGAAAGTTTTCAGCTCTTTCCTTAACCCTTGACGATTCATGAATTAAAACAAGAGCTTTATCATCAATATAATCAATTAAAGTTTCTGTCTTTTCCATAAAATAATTTATAAAACTATCTATACCTTCAAAGTAAATATTATTTTCCAATTTGGAAATAATTTCATTTATTCTTTCTTCTAACTTTTTTTTAGAATCTCCTTTGAGTTTCTTAATAAATTCTTTAAAATCATTTTTTATATTTTTTATGCCACAATTAATCCTATTATCATCTATTAATATTTCTTTAGCTGGTTTCAGCTCAATTTTTTGCACTTTTTCTTGAGATATTTGACTTTCTACATCAAATATTCTTATTGAATCTATTTCATTATCAAAGAGTTCTATTCTATAAGGATTGTCATCAACAGATGAATAAAAATCAATTATTCCTCCTCTTAAACTAAATTGTCCGCTAGCTTCAACTATCTCTACTCTTTCATAACCCATATTTAAAAGACTTTTTATAAAATCATCTACATTTATAATATCTCCAACTTTTAAAATTTGTCTGTATAAAGCCCAATCTTCATGAGGAATAAGCTTTTCTAAAACAGCTTCTATTGTTGTAACTATTATACATTTTTCTCCTTTTACAATACTATCTATGGCTTTTAGCCTCTCTTTAATTATTTCTTTACTGTGAGCATAAACATCATAAAATACTATTTCTTTAGGCGGAAAATAATAAACGTTTTCTTCATCAAAAAATTTTAAATCATAAAGTATTTTCTTTGCCTCCAATTCACTATGAGTAATAATAATCATCTGATTTTTAAGCTTATTGTTAAGAGCAAAAGATATATGTGCTATCGCTGAACCAGAAAGTCCATTTACAACTATTGGAGACTGTTTTTGCTTTATACCATTCAAAAGCCCACCAAACTCTTTCGAATTATTAAATATGTCAATAAAAAGATTTGTCATGACAATCACATTCCTTCCATCTATATAAAACACCTTAAGCCCGGATTTATATAACCCGGGCACTATCTTTGTTTAACTTTAAAATTTATTTATTATACATATTCATGGCTTTGTCTATTCCTTCTCTAATAATACATTCTAATGCACAAGCAGCAGTCTTAATTGAAATTAAAATATCTTCCTTTTCATCATCCTTAAACTTTCCTATAACATAACTTACAAGGTCGCCTTTTTCAGGTTTTCCAATTCCTATCCTAATTCTAGGAAATTCATCACTCTGCAAGTTATATATAATATTTCTCATACCATTGTGTGTACCAGCACTTCCTTTTTTTCTTATTCTAATCTTCCCAAAATCAATATCTATATCATCATATATTACTATCAATTTATTAAAATCAACATCATAATATCTGCAAATTTCTAAAACACTTTCTCCACTAAGATTCATAAAAGTTTGAGGTTTAACAAGCATTACCTTTTTCCCTTCAATCATTCCTTCGCCTATAAGAGCTTTATGTTTAATCTTTTTTATATCTATATTATTCCTATATCCTAAATATTCTACTACATCAAAGCCTACATTATGCCTAGTACCTTCATATTTCTTTCCCGGATTCCCCAATCCTACTATTACATACATTTCTCCCACCTCTTTAGTCCAAAACTACCAATATTATATCATAATGTTACTGTCTGTATACAAAAAATATACTTACTTTTGAAAATTAATCATTCTTTTATCACAATACAATATTTCCTCAGTAAATAAATATATATTTGATATATTATTAATTTCAAATTCTATATTGTAAGTTTTACTCCCTTAATTCTTAATCACTCTTAAAATTCACAACCAATATAAAATACAGCTGCTAGAATATTCTAGCAGCTGTATTTTATATTTTAAAACGTCTAATTTCTTTACTAAGTTTTATAGATAATTCATTAAGTTTATCAGCAGCTTTAGCTACTTCCTCAACTGCCATAGACTGCTGCTGCATTGAAGCAGTTACTTCTTCAGAAGCTGCTGCAGTTTCTTCTGATACTGCAGATATATTTTCTATAGCTGCAACTATATTATCCTTATCTTCATTTACCTCTTTAATAAAATCACTTATAGATTCTATCTTTGCTGAAATACTATCTATTGCTTTTGAAATTTGTTTAAATGAATTATTTACATGCTCAACTGCCTCAGATTGTTCCACAGCCCTTTCTTTAACTTCACTCATTATATTTACAGTTTTTGTGCTATCGTTTGTTATATTAACAACTATTTCTTTTATTTCATCAACAGCATTTCTTGAATCTTCAGCAAGTTTTCTAATTTCATCAGCTACAACAGCAAAGCCTCTTCCATGCTCTCCTGCTCTTGCAGCTTCTATAGATGCATTTAATGCTAAAAGATTTGTTTGTTCAGCTATAGAACTTATTGTTTCAAGTATATTTCCTATGTACTTAGTCTTATTATCTAATTCAACAATTGCATTTTCTATTTTTAATGTAGCATCATCATTAAGTTTAGTCTTTTCTTGTAAATCTTCCATAGCCTTTATACCAACTATGTTTGCTTCTATTACTTCATTAGCAGAATCAAGCATTTTTTCTGTGCTTTCTGATAAACTATTAAATTTCGTAGATAAATTTGCCGTAAGCATAGCACCTTTTTCAGCTTCAGCAGCTTGTTCTGTAGCTCCCTTTGCTATTTCTTCTACTGTTCTAGCAACTTCCTCTGCTGATGCACTTGTTTGTTCTGAAGTAGCTGCTAAATTTTCAGCTGAAGAAGATACTTCATTTGATACAACTTGAATATTTTCTACAAGCTTTCTTATCTCATCCATCATTCTATCAAAACCTTCAGCAAGTACGCCTATTTCATCTGAAGTTTTTATATTATTTCTTATTGTCAAATCTCCCTGCTCTATCTTCTTCATGTTATTTAACATCATATTTATATGTTTTGTTATTCCCTTTGAAAATAAAAATGAAATCAATATTACAAATATAATCGAAATAATTCCAAATAATACTGTATTCTTTAATAAACCTACAGCATCTTCTTTTATTTCATCAACATACATTATAGCTAAAATACTCCAACCTACTTTTTCTATTTTCGTAAATACTCCAAATTTATCTACTTTTTCATTTTTACCTTTTTCATTCTTTTCAACCCATTTATAATCTACAAAACCTTCATTTTTTTCTTTCATAGCTTTAAATATTTCTGGTACTGGAATAAACTTCCCAATAAATTTTTTATCTTTATGAGTCATAATCTTTCCATATCTATCAAGTATAATAATAGAACCTTTTTTACCAATTTGAATAGAATTAATTTTTTTCGATAAAACATCTAAAGAAATATCAATTGCTAATACCCCAACTAATTCATTTCTATTATATGAATTATAAACAGGTTTTGCTACAGAAATAACTAACTCTTTCGTATCAGTATCTATATAAGGGTCTGTCCAAACAAGTGTATTTCTTTTAACAGCTTCTTGATACCATGGCCTTGTAGTCGGATCAAACCCTTCAGGTATTTCAGTATTCGGATATATGTACATATCTTTTTTTACTGTTCCTATATATATACTTTTTACTTCCTTATGAGATTTAATAAAAGCTTCAAATGCTGGTTTCATCCATTCTTCATATTCAGGGTGCTCAACTATTTGCTGAACATCTGGATTTAAAGCTATCTGCTCAACACTTTCTTCATACCCTTTGGTAAAATTATTTATGGAATTTTTTATTTCTTTTAAAACATTCATAGTATCTGTCTTTAAAGATTTTTTCATTATATCTACTGATTTATTATACGAAATAATTCCTAAAGAAATAAGGGAAGTAGTAATCAAAGCTACAAACATCAATATAAGCTTTGTCTGCATACTAATCTTAATTCTCTTTTCTGTTTCATTTTTTGTCTTTTTCTTTATCTTTTTATCCATACTTTTCCTCCCAGCTTAATTTTAATCCACTATTTTTTTTACATTCTACATATTATATCCTTTTTCGACAAAATTCTCAATAATCCTCTTTGTTTTTTTTGGAAATTAAGTTTTTATAAAACATAAAAATAATGGCTAAACAGCCATCATTTTTATTTTAATCAAATAGTACACTTACTGATTCATTAGAATATATTCTCCTTATTGCCTCAGCAAATATTGACGCTACTGAAAGTATTTTCATATTTTCAAGTCTCTTTTCTTCTGGCAACAAAATCGTATCAAGAACGACTAATTCTTTAATAGGAGAATTTTTCAATCTTTCTATTGCTGGTCCTGAGAGAACTGGATGAGTACAGCAAGCATATACATCTTTAGCCCCAAATTCCTTTAATGCTACTGCTCCATTAGTTATAGTTCCTGCTGTATCTATCATATCATCAATTAAAATTACATTTTTATCCTTTATATCTCCAATAATATTCATAACTTCAGATACATTTGCTTTAGGCCTTCTCTTATCTATTATAGCAAGTGAAGCATCTAATCTATCTGCAAACTTTCTAGCTCTAGTTACACTACCAAGGTCCGGTGAAACCACAACTACATTGTCTAAATTAAGTTCTTTAAAGTAGTTTGCCAATATCGGCACTCCTACTAGATGGTCTACAGGAATGTCAAAATAGCCCTGTATTTGTGCAGCATGTAAATCCATCGATAAAACTCTATCTGCTCCAGCTGTAGTAAGTAAATTTGCAACCAATTTCGCTGAAATCGGATCTCTTGCTTTAGCTTTTCTATCTTGTCTTGCATACCCATAGTACGGAATAACTGCATTTATCCTCTTAGCTGATGCTCTTTTTAATGCATCAATCATTATTAAAAGTTCCATTAAATATCTGTTTACAAGCGGAGCACTTGTAGATTGAATTACATAAACATCTGCACCTCTCACTGACTCTCCAATGTTTACAGCAATTTCTCCATCACTAAAAGAACTTACCTCAGCATTTCCAAGAGGCAATCCTAATTCTGAACAGATTTTAAGAGCTAACTCCTTATTGGAATTCCCTGCAAAAATTTTAATTTCTCTGCCCTCTAAATTCATTTTCTTTCCTCCTAAAAATTTATATAATAATTATTTCTTTAATAAGCCCTTTCTCTCTACCCAATCTTTTTTATTCTGCTGCTTTGCCCTTGCAACAGCTAAAGATTTTTCTGGAACATTTTTAGTTATTGTTGACCCAGCCGCTATATATCCATTTTCTTCGACAATTACAGGTGCAATCAAGTTTACATTACAGCCAATAAAAGCGTTATCCTTTACTACAGTTTTATTTTTAGACTTTCCATTATAATTTACAAAAACTGCTCCACACCCTATATTCACATTTGTTCCTATTTCACCATCACCAATATATGATAAATGAGAAGCTTTTGAATTATCTCCTATAGTTGAATTTTTAACCTCAACAAAATCGCCTATCTTTACATTCTTGCCAAGTTTACTATTAGGTCTTAAATAAGCATATGGTCCTACTTTAGTATCTGAATCTATAAAACTTTCTATTATAGTTGAATTTATTATTTTCACTCTGTCATTTATTATAGAATTTTCTATACGTGTATTTGGTCCAATAATACAATCTTCTCCTATTTCAGTATTTCCCAAAAGAAATGTACCGGGATATAAAATACTATCCATTCCAACTTCTACTCTCTTATCTACATAAGTATTATCGGGGTCTATTATAGTTACCCCCTTTTCCATAAGACCTGTAAGAATTCTCTTTCTCATTATTTTTTCAGCTTCAGCTAATTGAACACGTGAATTTACTCCTAATATTTCCGTATAATCATCAATTTTATATGCGCCTATTTTCTTTTCTTCATTTCTCAATATTTCTATAACATCAGTTAGATAATATTCACCCTGATTATTATCATTATTAAGTTTTTTTAAAGACTTTTTCAAATCACTAGCTTTAAAACAATAAATACCTGAATTAATTTCTTTTATCGATTTTTGAAACTCATCTGCATCCTTTTCTTCAACTATTTTTATTACTTCACCATTTTCATTTCTAATAATTCTTCCATAACCAGTAGGATTTTCCACTTCCGTAGTTAATATAGATGCTGAATAACCTCTTTTTATATGTAAATTTATAAATTTTTGAATAGTTTCACTTTTAATAAGAGGTGTATCCCCATATAAAACGATAACATATCCTTCATCACAAATTAAATTTTCAGCTTGAATAACAGCATGTCCAGTACCAAGCTGTTCTTTCTGATATATAAATTCAACATTCCTATGTTTAGTAGCATCTTTAACTTTATCTGCACCACACCCAACTACAACTACATTTTTGTCGCATTTAATTTCTTCTGCAACATCTATTACATGTTCAAGCATTGAAATTCCACTTACCTTATGCAAAACCTTCGGAAGTTTAGATTTCATCCTAGTTCCTGCTCCTGCAGCTAAAATTATCGACATTAGCATATTTATTTCAGCACCCCTCATGTTTTTTGAATTTTAAAAAACGTTGTTATTTCGCGATATATTATATCATTTTCTTCAAAAAAAAACAAAAGCTAAAAACAGCTTTTGCTTTAATTAATTTGCTTTTTCTAAAGCTTTCTCATACTCAGTAAAAATAATTTCTTCAAGTTTAGCTCTAGTTTCAGCATTAATAGGATGAGCTATATCTTTATAATCTCCTTCATTAATTCTTTTACTTGGCATTGCTATAAACAGTCCGTTTTGCCCCTCTATAATTTTGATATCATGTACTACAAATGCATTATCAAATGTTACTGAAACTATAGCCTTCATTTTACCTGCCTCATTTAGCTTACGAATTCTTACATTAGTAATATTCATACAACTCCCACCTTTCACGCCAATTCATACAAGCTATAATTGATAATTCTCCAAAAAGTACTAATTTCCTTTTTACAAAACAGTTTTTTTGAAATTTTTTTAAAATTACCAAAGTTCTCTCTAATCATTTTTGTTCATCACTTAAAAACTTTCTCATTTGGATAAATCTCTATACCTCTTTCAACATCTACCGAATCTAAAATTATAAGCGAAAGATAATCATCTACCAACTTTTTTTCAGGTTCTTTGGTAGAAATCATTACCCCTATTCCCTTAACTTTTGCATCGAACTCTTTCATCAATTCCACTATTCCCCTTGCAGTTCCACCAGCTCTCATAAAATCATCAATAATAAGTACATTAGAACCATTTTTGATTGCCCTTTTTGAAACATACATAGTTTGTATTTTACCAGTAGAACCAGATACATAATTAATACTCACTGTAGAACCCTCTGTAACTCTATTATTACTTCTTATAATAACAAGAGGAATATTTAAAACATTTGCAGTCATAAGTGCCAGGGGAATACCTTTCGTCTCTACAGTCACTACACAATCAATATTTTGCCCTGCAAATTTCGTTGCAAAAATTTCTCCCATTTTTCTAACATACTTTGGATTGTATATAATATCAGACATATATAAAAAACTTCCGGGTATTATCCTATTTTGGTCTTTCATAACTTTACATATATCTAAAAGAATCTCTCTTGTATCATCAACATTAATAAAAGTAGTATATCTCACACCACCTGATGCTCCTGGAATAGTTTCTACTCTTCCCAAATTTAAATTTTCCATTATCTTCTTTATGATAACTATATCTTCACTCACAGTAGATTTAGCTGCATTAAACATATTTGTAAAATAATTTAAAGTAAATATCTTATTTGGATTATCACACAATATTTTAACTAAAGCTCCTATTCTTTCATTTCGTCTATATTTACTCACTTTTTTCTCTCCTTATCCGAATGTTATTTGTATTATATATAATTTTATTCGTTTTTATTCTTTTCTTCAATACTTTAATTAAATTAATAAACTTCTAGGCTTTAAGCTTAACTATTTAATTAAAATAAAATATGATATAATTTCAATTATACAATAAGTATTTTCTAAAATAATATTTAATAAAATTATAGTAATATTAATTAATGGATATAATATATACATATATTATTATAGTAAATTTTTCCATTATATATTTGAAATCAAGGAGAGTGTATCATGGCAGATTTTATTAATAATAAAGATATTAATCGCATACATTTTATAGGCATTGGCGGAATAGGTATGAGCGGTATTGCTGAAATACTTTTAAATAATGGTTATGCTGTATCTGGCTCCGATTTAAAACCTTCTCATATAACTAATAAACTAAAAGAAAAGGGTGCTAAAATTTACATCGGACACAGTGAAAAAAATGTTGATAATGCAGACCTTGTAGTTTATACTTCAGCTGTTAAATCAGATAATCCAGAAATTCACAAGGCAAAACAATTAGGTATTCCAATCCTAGATAGAGCTCAAATGTTAGGAGAAATCATGAAAGAATACAAAAGAAGCTTGGCTATAGCTGGAGCTCATGGTAAAACTACTACTACTTCAATGATTTCATTAATATTTGAACATGCAAACCTTAACCCTACTATACTAATTGGAGGAGAACTTAAAGAAATCAATGGCAATGTAAAAATTGGAAATAAAGATTATTTAATAACTGAAGCCTGTGAATATCAAGAAAATTTTTTGAAATTCTTCCCCAATGTTGGAGTTGTTCTTAATATAGATGAAGACCACTTAGATTATTTTGAAAATCTCGAACATATAGTAAATACATTTATCAAATTTGCTAAACTCATACCCAAGCAAGGCTATCTCATAATAAATAATGATGACTATAACACAAGAAAATTATTATCTCATGCAAACTGCAATATAATCACTTATGGTATTAATGTAGAAAGCGACTTTATGGCAAAAAATATAATATTTAATGAAAAAGGCTATCCTTCATTTGAAATTTTATACAAAAATGATACTATAGGAAAAATTTCTTTAAAAGTTTTAGGTTATCATAATATTTATAACGCCTTAGCAGCTATTTCAACTACCTATACTTTAGGTGTTCCAATGGATAAAATAAAAGAAAAATTAGAAGATTTTACTGGAACTCATAGACGATTTGAAATTATCGGCGAAAAAAATAATATTAAAGTCATAGATGATTATGCTCATCATCCAACAGAAATAAAAGCTACTCTAGAAGCAGCTAAAAAATATCCTCATAATAGAATTTGGTGTATATTTCAACCTCATACTTTTACAAGAACTAAAGCTCTACTTTTAGATTTTGCATCTGCTTTTAACAATGCTGATAATATAATAATCACCGACATTTATGCTGCAAGAGAAAAAGACACTGGCGAAATACACTCTAAAGACTTAACAAATCTCATCAAAAAAGAAGGTAAAAATGCAGTTTATATTCAAAACTTTGAAGAAATCGTTGAATATTTAAATGAAAATGCAAAATCTAAAGATATAATACTTACAATGGGGGCTGGAAATATATACGAAGTTGGAAATATGTATTTAAAAAAAGATTAAGTCAAATGACTTAATCTTTTTTTATTGAAACAGTATAAATAGTCTTTGGATAAATTAGCTGTATTGTAGCACTCCCAACTGCACAAGATAGTAATATTGGCAAAATTATAGAATAAGTATTAGTAAGTTCTAAAATCATTATCGTAGCAGTAATAGGTGCATCTGCAAATGCTGCAAACATAGCTCCCATACCAACTAATGAATATGAGCTAACATTATAAATATTATTGGGCACTAAACTACAAAGTAAATTGCCATATATACTTCCAAATGCAGCCCCTATATATAAACCCGGTAAAAATACCCCGCCTACTCCTCCAGACCCTAAAGTTGCCGCTGTTGCTACTATTTTACCAATAAGTAAAAAAATTAAAAGTTTTACATTAAACTTATCTTCTATAATCTTTCCTATAGTTCCATATTCTATATCAAATATATAAGGCAAAAAATATCCTATTATTACAACAACAAATGCTCCTATAGCAGGATGAAAACAATGTGAAATTTTTATTTTTTTAATAATCCATTTAGTTTTTTCTATCAATTTAATATAGACAATAGCTAGAAAACCCAATAAAATGCCTAAAACTACATAATATAACAACTCTCTATAACTTAGTATTCCAAAACTACCTCTAACAGATAAAAATACTTTATTTCCAATTAAAAATCTAGTCATAACTACTGAAGTTATTGAAGATATAACTATCGGAGTAAAATATCTCAAACAATCTTTGTGCATTAATATTTCTAGCACAAATATAGTAGCAGATATAGGAGTATTAAAAACTCCTGCAATACTTCCTGCTACACCACATCCTATCAATATTCTAATTTTTGTTTCATCAAAATTAAACTTATACCCAATAATCGACCCTATAGCTCCTCCTAAATGGACTATTGGACCCTGCCTTCCTGCAGAAAGACCTGAACCCAAAGTTACTATGGTTTGAAAAGTTTTAAGAAATACTATTCTCGGCTTCATTAAAAATTTATTTATATCGTCTAACTCCTGTATAACCCTTGACACTCCAAAACCTTTATCTTCTTTACTTATAAAATATTTACCAATTATGCCAACTAATAAACCGCCAACTATAGGAATTATTAAAAATTTAATCTTTAAAGGAACTCTTTTCATTAAAATTTGACCATCATAAAGTCCATAATGAAAAATTTCAAGAAATTTATTAAATATGATAGAAGAAATTCCTGTTACAATACCAACAAATACAGCTAAAGTCATCAATACAACATTTTCATATCTCTTCTCATCTTTAATAATTTCCTTCATTCTTCCCTTATTTATCATTTTAATTCATCTTCCTATATTAATTATGGAACCATCAATAAACTTTTTATCTTCTCACCTATATTTTTTGAAAAATACTTTACATTATCATATACAAAATAGTTGTCATAAACTAAAACTTCCTTAATATCTTCATTTATAATAAATTTTAAAATTAATCTCAAGTCTTCATCTATAGTTTTATCATTATTTAACTTCTCACGATTTGATGAATTTAGGCACCTTGCTATTTCTATATTGTAATAACTATTGCTTTCTAAATCATAAACTCCTTCAATATCTTTTACTATAACCCTATCAGCTTTTAACAAATATTTTATTTCATCTTTTTTAGCATTGTTTTGGACAGGTAATTTTTTAGAAATATAATCCCATATTTCACCATCATACTTACAATAAAGAAATACTATAGGTGTATCTATCAGCATAATTTCATTATTTATAAGATGAAATTTGTACTTATCTTCACCTCTTTTTATCGTTATATCATAATTTGGATAAAGAGTTGGAACTCCTACAAAATTTTGCTGTTCTTCTATAGATAGTATATTAAATTTAGAAATTAATTCTTTTGACTCTCTTTTATTTATAATACGGACTGCTTTTTCATCTTCAGCATATAAGTAAATATTTTCTGGAATTGGATACAGTAATTTATCCATCAAATTTTGCAGATAAACTTTTTCTAATATAGGTATAAAATTATCCATATCAGATTTCTGTATTTTATAAATTTTACTTCCTTCATTATTTGTATCAACTAACATATATCCATTTTGCCCATATAACTTTAACTTTATATTTTTTTCAATTAAATCAATCTCATAATCATAACTTTCTAAATCCAATACTTCTTCATTAAACTGATTTATATCTGATTTTTCTTTTTTAAATCCTTTAAAATTTGCAACTATAAATCCTCTATCTTCTCCCGTTACTTCTATCATATTTGTAGGATTATTTATATTCTTAATATATATATGTTTTACATCATCAAAAATTTTATTTATATCTAAAGCGTTTTTTTTATCTTCTCTTTTTAAATCAATAGATTGGACATCTTTCTTATGTTCTTCAAAGATTTGTTTTTTATCTGCTTCAATTTTTCTGCCTTCTTTTCCATTTACAAGTAAAAAAGTCATTATTCCACTTATTACAGCTAATCCTATTAAAAATAAAACTCCATATAAAAACTTTTTTCTTGCCTTCATTCTTATCACCTATACCAGATATTTTTATTCACAATACAATATTCTACTTTATTATTAAAATACCTTCTAAAATTATTCCTTTATATAAATTTTTTTATATGAATTTTTATTTTTCCACCTTAATTTTTCGCTAATTTAAACTCTATAATGTTATCCAAAAAAAAATAAGAGCAGTTATCTAAAACCGCTCTTATTCTTCTAATCCCCTTTTATAAATTTCTATCATTAATTTTTCTGTTTCTGCTGGGTCATGTATAAAGTAGGACAGCCCCATATTTTTATGTCTGCCAGGCAATCTATAAGTTTTTATGTTCTCTTTTTTAATTCCTATGGCACTCTTCGCATAATAAATTACATCACTTAAGTCCATACTAGTTTTTACAAACTTAAAAACTGTATTTGCAACCAATGGCAATCTAAAGCTCAAAGCTTTATCCATAGCAGCCATCAAAAATTGTTGTTGAGCTTTTATTCTTCCAAGGTCTCCATCTGGATAACCTCTGCCGTTATTGCCTTTTCTAAACCTTAAAAATTGAATAGCTTTTTTCCCATTTAAAGTTTGAACTCCTTTTTTCAAATGAATATGAAGAGGTGGTTTTGCATAAGGGTCATCGTAATCCATATTAAATGGTACATTTACTTTTACTCCACCAAGAGAGTCAACAATATCTTCTACTCCATCATATGATACTTTTACATACTCATGAATCGGAACCCCTCCAAGTACATGAGATGCTACTTTCATTATTCCTTTAATGCCGCTTCTACCATAAACTGCATTTATCTTTTTCTGATCGAGTTTATCATATCCAGCTGAATAAAAATAAGTATCTCTCGGTATTGAAACCAAATCTAAATTTTTACTCTTTGGATCAAAACTTGCAAGTATAATAGTATCAGTTCTAGGTCCTTCCATACCCAATAACAATATATTTACCCTTTGACTTTTCTGTATCAATTTTTCAAGCTCCGTCATTTCAGCTTCAGGTTTAGAATCTGGCTTTGAATTTTGCTCATCGTTAGAAGATTGATATTCATTTAATCTATCTTGCTTATCATCTGCAAATTTCATTATAGCAAAGGCAGCAGAACCTATTAAAAGAGTAAAACAAACAAACGCAATTATAAAAGATTTTAAAAAAGTTTTCATTTTAATCTCCTTCCTCAACAATCATCGACATTAAGGAATTTAGTACCATTTTATATTGTATCATATAATTTATTTATTTTAATAATTAAATTTCTATTACAAAAAAATAAAAGGTAGCTTTTTGCTACCTTATAAAATAAAATTACTAAATAAATATTCATTTTTATTTATAAATCATATTTATTAAATTTTATTTTGAATAATCATAAAATCCCTTTCCTGTTTTTCTTCCCAATAATCCTCCTCTAACCATTTTTCTAAGTAGTGGATGAGGTCTATATTTTGGGTCTCCAAATTCTTTATACAAAACTTCCATTATTGCAAGATTTACATCATTTCCTATAAGATCAGCCAAAGCTAAAGGTCCTATTGGATGATTAGCACCAAGCTTCATTGCATTATCAATATCTTCTGGTGTAGCTATTCCATCAGCAAGAATACCTATAGCTTCATTTATCATAGGTATAAGTATTCTATTAACTACAAAGCCCGGAGCTTCTTCTACTTCTACAGGTGTCTTTCCTAAATTCTTAGATAATTCAATTACTTCTTTTTTTGTTTCTTCAGAAGTCGCAATACCTTTTATTACCTCAATAAGTTTCATTACAGGCACTGGATTAAAAAAGTGCATTCCTATTACTTTATGAGGTCTATTAGTCACTGAAGCTATTTCAGTTATAGATAATGATGAAGTATTAGTAGCCAATATAGTATCTTCTTTACATATTTCATCTAATTCAGCAAATATTTTTTTCTTTATTTCCATATTTTCTGTAGCCGCTTCAACAACTAAATCACAATCAGAAAGTTCTTTTGTATCAACAGTACCTTTTACATTTGAAAGCATTTCTTCTTTTTGCTGTTGAGTTATTTTTTCTTTTTTAACTAATCTATCCAATCCTTTAGTAATAGTAGCTATACCTTTTTGTACAAATTCCTCCTTAATATCTTTTAAAACAACTTCAAATCCATTTTGTGCCAAAACTTGAGCTATACCTGCTCCCATTGTTCCAGCACCAATAACTCCTATTTTTTTCATAAAGCATACCCCCAAAAAGTTATAATTTTATGTAAACTTATAATTGTAAAAAAATTGGCACTATTTACTTGTAGCTAGTTAAATGTTTAATTTAAAATTATTATCTAGCTTTAAACTCTGCCTTTCTTTTTTCAAGGAAAGCTTTCATACCTTCCTTTTGGTCCTCAGTAGCAAAACAAAGTCCAAAATAGCTTGCCTCTATATCGTTTCCACTATCTAAATCTACATCTAATCCCTTATTTATCGCCATCTTAGAATATCTAATAGCTAACTGAGCTCTTTCACAAATCTTTTTAGCTAAATTCATACTTTCTTCCATAAGTTTCTCATGTGGAACAACTTTATTTACAAGACCTATTCTCTTAGCTTCCTCAGCATCTATCATATCCCCTGTAAATATCAACTCTTTAGCTTTTGCAATACCCACTAGTCTAGATAATCTCTGAGTTCCTGCAAATCCTGGTATTATTCCCAAAGTTACTTCTGGCTGTCCAAATTTAGCTTTTTCGCTTGCTACCCTAATATCACAAGCAATAGCAAACTCACAACCGCCACCTAAAGCATATCCATTTACTGCAGCAATTACTGGTTTTTCCATTAACTCTAATTTTCTAAAAACTCTTTGACCAAGAATAGAAAATCTTCTTCCTTCATCTGCATTAAAATTAGCCATCTCTGATATATCTGCTCCAGCAACAAACGCTTTACCTTCTCCTGTAAAAATAGCTACATAAATTTGCTCATCATTTTTAATACAATCAATAAGTTTATCTAATTCCTCTAAAACTTCGGTATTTAATGCATTGAGTGCCTTAGGTCTGTTAAATTTAATTACAGCAACATTTTCTTTTTTTTCAAATAATAAATATTTTAGCTCCATACTCAAACCCCCACAAAATTTAAAATATTTTAAATCATAATTATTTTATTCTATTTTTTATCGTCAATTCCTTCTTTTTTAACAAATTTTTAACAATTTAATCTAAATGTGTAATAGCTTCTAAAATAAATCCTATTATAACTATCACAATACCCATCAGTGCCGGTGCTATACCCTCACCACCAAATAGAGGATTATTTTTTTTCTCATCTTCATTCATAAAAAAATATTTTTTTCTAATATTAGGTGTTCCTATTAACAATGCTATTGACAACATCATAGTTAAAATTCCACCTGTAAAAACAAATATATATGCTCCTTTAATAAGCGAGTACCCTTTTATTAGAGAAAATCCCATTCCCAAAATAGATAACAAAATTGAATATACTATACCTTTTATTACATGCTTTAATATTTCTTTTAGCACCTTTATCACCTCATACTTAATAATCAAATGTTTCCTTCATTTAAAAAGAAATAAAGCCGCCACTAATGACGACTTTATTTCTTTAATATATATTCATATGGGGGTATGAATATCTTGTATAAATTATTATAAAACTTTATCAGCTATAAATCAAATATCTTTATAATATCTTATGATACTTTTTCTATTAAATCCATTTTATTATCAATTTATGGTATTTAACAAATTGTATTGACACAATACATATTCTGTATTATTATGAATATAAATGTATAAATAATATTCCTGTTATCCAATCTCCTCTGCTATTATTTATATAGTAATTTTCTGTATTTTTTCCAATTATGCAAAATTATACAAGCTTAAAATCAAATGATAATTTGTATTTTTATACCAATTTTTAACATCTTAATCCACCATATTACATGTAAGTTTTTACCTGAAAATGAAGAAATATACTTTTATATGATGAAAAATTATAAATATTTCATAAAATCTCTTTATTATTTATTGAATTATCTGAATATTTCATGTTATAATAAATTAACCTGTATACTTTTATACTTTAATTTTTATTATTATGAATTTTTATGGGGGGTATGTTTATGAACACGCCAAATGCAAACAAAATTTCTTTTGGCAAAGCAATGATTCCTATTCTCTTCTTAATCATTGCGCTCATTTTTACACTACAAGTATTTAATGGTGATCCACACATTCCAATTATTGCTTCAGCTGTTGTAGCTGCAGTAGTAGCTATTGCGTCTGGACAGTCTTGGAAAGACCTTGAGCAAGGTATGATTGAAACTATCAGTATGTCTTTACAAGCCATTCTTATCCTTGCAATTATAGGTATGATAATCGGTACTTGGATACTTGCCGGAATCGTGCCTACAATGATTTATTACGGATTGAAAATTATTTCTCCAAGCATTTTCCTAGTAGCAACATGTTTAATATGTAGTATAGTATCACTAGCTACAGGAAGTTCTTGGACTACTGCAGGTACTGTTGGTATAGCTCTTATAGGTGTAGGTCAGGGCTTAGGAATTCCTCTACCAATAGTTGCAGGTGCTATAATTTCTGGTGCTTACTTCGGCGACAAGATGTCACCTCTTTCCGATACTACAAATCTTGCTCCAGCAATGGCAGGTGCAACTCTATTTGACCATATTAGACACATGGTATATACTACAGCACCAAGTTTAACTATAGCTCTTATTTTATATGGAATTTTAGGTTTCAAGTATGCAGGTAATTCTCTTGATACATCTTCAATTAATATCATTTTAGATGCACTTTCTAAGCAATTCACAATTTCTCCATTCTTATTATTACCACCTATACTAGTTATAGCTATGGTTATTATGAAAGTCCCAGCTATTCCGGGTCTTATAGGTGGTACTGTTCTTGGTGGATTATTTGCTTGGATTTTCCAAGGTGCTGGAATGACAGCTATAATCAAAGCTGCTCACTATGGATTTACTTCTGAAACAGGTATTAAAGCTGTTGATGAATTACTTACTCGTGGCGGCTTAGACAGTATGATGTGGACAATTTCTCTTATTCTCTGTGCAATGTGCTTTGGTGGAGTTATGGAAAAATCAGGTATGCTTCATGCATTAGCTGCTAAGATATTAACTCTTGCTAACAATACAGGTTCTCTTGTATTAGCAACTATATTAACTTGTATAGCTACAAATTTTGTAGCTGGCGACCAATATTTATCAATAGTTATACCTGGTAGAATGTATAAAAACATGTATGATGAACTAGGATTGCATCCAAAGAACCTTTCAAGAGCTCTGGAAGACTCTGGTACTTTAACATCGCCTTTTGTACCATGGAATACCTGTGGTTCATTTATGCACACTACTTTAGGAGTTCATCCATTTGCATATGCTCCTTATGCTTTTCTCAACCTTCTTAATCCAGTAATATCTATATTCTATGGATTTACAGGAATTACAATGGAAAAAGTTTCAAAAAACAAAGCAGATGGAGAAATAGCTTAAACAGCAAATTTAAACCCGGGAAAAAATCCCGGGTATTTTTATTTTTTATAATTTACTAAATATTGGATTAGAGATTTAAATATATTATAATTAATTTAGAATATTATTTCAAAATTATGAATAAATACATCTTCAATCTTTTCAAAAGGAGGTGTTTCATATAAAAAAACAAATCAACATGCAATCTACATATGTAGTTATTCTCATAACTCTAATTTCAATTATAACTGCAATACTTCTGCATTTGCCTATATATTTAGGTCTATTAACTGGATTACTAACAGCGTCATTCTTCTCTATAATAAATGGTTATTCTATTAAAGATGTATTTAAAATGTTTTTTTCAGGAATAAAAAATGTCTATACAGTATTAATAATGCTCTCTTTAATAGGAATGTTAATAAGTATATGGATGGCTAGTGGTACTATACCTTCTATGATATATTACGGATTTAAGTATTTATCTAATACAAACATTATTTTAGCTGCTTTTCTAACTTGTTCAATAATCTCAATGATTCTTGGTACTGCACTGGGTACTATAAGTACTGTAGGTAGTGCTTTTCTAAGTTTGTCTATAGGATTAAATATTCCCCTACCTCTACTAGTTGGAGCTGTAGTTTCAGGAGCTTATTTAGGAGATAGAACCTCTCCCATGTCAAGCAGTCTTAATTTAACAGCCACAATGACTGAAACAAATGTTATTGACAATATTAAACATATGCAATATACCACTATACCTGTTTTTATATCAACTTTCTTGATATACTGGTATTTAGGAAATAAATTTATAAATACAAACACAAATGGAATAAAGCATTTTCAAAATTTATTCATATCAACCTTCAATATAGGTTTTATTTCATTAGTACCTCCTGCTCTAATTTTAATTTGTGCAGTAATTTTCAAAATGTCCATAGTTAAAAGTATTTTTATAGGTCTATTATCTAGTGTTTTTATATCTTTATATATCAATAATTTAACTCTTACTAACCTTTTAAAAATAGCTGTATATGGATATTATCCTTTAAATAAAGAAATATCTAAAATCATGTCAGGTAGCGGTTTTATTTCGATGATAAACGTTTTACTTGTAATAATTTTTTCAACTGGTTTGAATGGAATTTTAGAAGATACTAAAATGATAAAACCTTTAATTGAAAAAATCTCATATAGTATAAAAAACTTTAAAGACCTCATTTACAAAACTGCACTACTATCATTTATTATTTCAGTAATTACCTGTAATCAAACTTTATCTTCTATAATTCCGGGACAATATTTAAAACAAATATACGACAAATTTGAAATCCCTAAAAGTACTTTAGCTAGAACTATTTCAGATTCTGGAATAATTACAGTACCATTAATTCCATGGAATGTAAATGCTATACTTGTATCTTCTATAATGAAAATCTCAGCTATTAAATATATACCTTTCGCTTTTTTCTGCTACCTGCTTCCACTATTTACATTAATATATCCTAATTTTAGAAATATAAAATCTAAAAACTAAATCTATTAACAATAAAAAATATAACTTTTTTAAAAAGTTATATTTTCATAAATATAAATTCATACTAGAACAGAAAGGGTGGTTTTATGAAAATTAAATATTTGGGTCATGCTGCATTCTACATAGAAGAAGGTAATTTCAAAGCTCTGATAGACCCATTTTTATCAGGTAATCCTACAGCTAAATCATCACCTGAAAATTTTAGTAGTATAAACTATATTTTCATCACTCATGGTCATGGCGACCATTTAGGTGATACTGTACAAATTGCAAAAAATAATAATTCAATAGTCATAACAAATTTCGAAATTTCTCTATATCTTGGTAATCAAAATGTAAACACTCATCCAATGCATATAGGTGGAAAAGCAAAATTTGATTTTGGTACAGTTAAAATGACGCCTGCTCTTCATGGCTCTGGAATACAAACTGAAAAAGGGCTTATTTATGGTGGAAATCCATGTGGCTTTGTTATTGAACTAGACGGTAAAAAGATATATCATGCCGGTGATACAGGTCTAACAATGGATATGAAATTATTAGAATCAGAAAATATAGATTTAGCTATACTACCAATTGGCGGAAATTTTACAATGGATATTGATGATGCTGTTAAAGCAGTAGAATTCATTAAACCTAAAAAAGTTATTCCTATACACTATAATACTTTCCCTATCATAAAAGCTTCACCAGAAGAATTTAAATCAAAAGTAAAAAATTCTGAAGTCATAATATTAAAACCTGATGAAGAATATAATCTATAAGAACCGTTTTAAACGGTTCTTTACTTTTTTTTAACACTTTAAAACTTGCAAAAGATATAAGTATACTGATATATTTATTCTAGTTATAATTTTAAAAACTATATCTGAATGAGGTGTTATAAATGAATAAAAAGAAAGGAATACTCCTGCTTCTTACATCTTCTTTTTGTTTTGCAGTTATGGCTGCAAGTGTAAAATCCGTTCCTCATATACCTTTGTATGAAAAAGTATTTTTCAGAAACTTGCTAGGTATTTTCATAATGGGTGGATTTATTATAAAAAATAAAAAAAGTTTTAAAAGCTCAAATGCTAAACTACTTGCTATGCGATGTATCTTTGGAGTCTTAGGAGTTATGGCATACTTTTACTCCATATCTAAGCTAGCTCTATCTGATGCAGTTTTGCTCAATAAAATGTCTCCATTTTTTGTTGTAATATTTTCAGTATTATTTCTCAAAGAAAAAATAAATAAATTTCAAGTTTATGCTATTATAATTGCACTAATCGGTGCTGGATTTGTAATCAAACCACAGTTTAATTATACTGTAATACCAGCCATAATAGGTCTACTTTCTGCAATCTTAGCAGCTTCATCTTATACTATTATAAGACACCTTAGACTATATGACTCACCAGAAGTAATAGTATTCTACTTTAGCTTATTTTCTTCTATATCTATGATACCTTTTATGATTGCAGGTAATTTTACTATACCCACTTATAAAGATTTACTTATTCTACTCTTAATAAGTCTATCTGCAACATGTGCACAAACTTTTATGACAAATGCTTACAGGTATGCTCCAGCATCTCAACTTGCCATATATGGATATGCCAATATCATTTTTTCAACCATATTTGGAATAATATTATGGAGTGAATTTCCTGACTTATTAAGTATAACAGGAGGTCTATTAATCATACTTGGCGGATTCATAAATTATATTTCAACTAATAGCAAGCACTTCAAAACAAAAAAATAAACAAAAAACTTATTCACCTCACATTTTATTCTGCTAAAAGTGAGGTTTTTTTATTTGTAATTTTCAAAATAATTATAACTGATTGAAATATGTTATAATTATTAATATAATCTGATTGATTGGAGGTTTTTTCTATGTCTGAAAATTTTTCAATGGTAGCTCCTCATTCTAAAAGACCTGTTAATGAAGATAAAATTTTTGCTGCCAGCAGACAGGCTAAAGAAGCTATAGAAAAATACGGATTTGAAAACGTCATAAATTCAACAGTGGGGGCTCTTTTAGATGATAACGGAAAATTATTAGTCTTGCCAACTGTAATTAAAGTCCTTAAAAATCTTCCACCTGAAGAAATAGCTGCATATGCTCCAATAGCCGGTTTACCAGAATATTTAGAAACTGTTAAAACTGCAGCTTTTAGAGAATGTATGCCAGAAGGATATATTGAAGCTATTGCGACTCCGGGCGGTTCAGGCGCTATAAGACATACTATATGGAATTATTCTGAAATGGGAGATTATATACTTACTTCTGACTGGTATTGGGGACCTTATAAAACTATCGCTGAAGAACACGGAAGAAAAATAACTACATATACTTTCTTTGATGAAAACAAAAACTTTAATATTAAATCATTTAGAGAAAAACTTAATCAGCTTTTAAAAATACAAGATAGAGTAGTTATACTGCTTAATTCTCCAGCTCATAATCCAACAGGATTTAGTCTTGAAATTTCAGAATGGGAAGAAGTTATAAACATCCTAAAAAATTTTGCAAAAAACAAAGATAAAAAAATTATCTTATTTTCAGATATTGCATATATAGACTTCGCAGGAGAAAAAAATAAATCTAGACAATTTATGAAACTCTTTGGAAACCTTCCAGAAAACATTCTAACAATAGTATCTTTTAGCATGTCTAAAGGATATACACTATATGGAATGAGAAGCGGTGCAATGATTTGTATCACATCTAACAAAAGCATTGCAGAAGAATTTAAAAATGTAGGACAATTTTCAAATAGGGGTGTTTGGTCTAATGGTACACGAAGTGCAATGAAAATATTGGCTGAAATATTTAAAAATTCCGAATTATTATCAAAGGTTGAAACAGAACGAAATGTTCTCAAAAAAATGCTAAATGAAAGAGCTCAATCTTTTGTAAATGAAGCAAAAAAAATAGGACTTGATATTTGTCCTTATAAATCAGGTTTCTTTATTACAATACCTTGTAATAATCCTGAACTAGTTTCTGAAAAACTCAAAAAAGATAACATTTTCGTAGTTCCTCTCCAAAAAGGTATTAGATTTGCTGTATGTTCTGTATCTAAAGAAAAATGTTTAAAAGCACCTTTAAAACTTTTAAATGCTATTAAAAACATATAAAAATAGCTGCTTTTAGCAGCTATTTTATATTTCTATTTTTTTAAATATAACTGCATATGCAAGAAGTATAGAACCCGTAACAATAAATATATCAGCTACATTAAAAACTGGATAATTAATCAAAGTAAAATCAAAAAAATCCACAACATAATTTAACCGCACTCTATCTACCAAATTTCCTATTGCTCCTCCTATAATAAACGATAAAGAAAATTTTAATAAAAATAAATTTTCTTTATTTATAACTTTTACAAGATAAACTATTAAAGCCAATACTACAACTGCAGTCATTAATATTAAAAATATCTGCTTATTTCTCAATATACTAAAAGCTGCTCCCGTATTTTCTCTATATGTAAGATGAAATATATTTTTTATCAAAGGATATGTATCAATAGATTTTAAATATGTAACAGCTAAATATTTTGTAAATTGATCTAAAACTACAATCATTATTATTAGTAAAAAGTATACCATATTTATCCTCCAAGCTTTTTTAAATTCACTTCTTTATTTTAGCATAATTCCAACTCATTAGCTATAATAAAGGTGAAAATAACTTTCCAAGTGACTCCATAAATTTATTATAAATACTTCTTTTAGAAAACTCCTCTAAAATAATTTCCTTACTGTCTTTTAAATCCTGTATAAAATCTCTTTCAAGTCTTTTTACGAATTCTTCATCATATATAAAAGCATTGACTTCAAAATTTATTCTAAGACTTCTTATGTCCAAATTAGCGGTTCCTATAGAAGCACCTATACTATCTACAAATAAAATCTTACTATGTATAAAACCTTTTTCATATGTATAAATCTTTACTCCAGCTTTTAACAACTCCTCAATATTTGCTCTTGAAGCCCAATAGACTAAATAATGGTCAGGTTTATTAGGAATAATAATTCGCACATCTACTCCACTAAGAGCTGCTATTTTTAAAGCCATCGATATACTTTCATCGGGAACTAAATAAGGAGTAGTTATCCAAATTTTTTCTTCAGCCGTAGTTATCATGGTAAAATATGCTTGGAGTATAACTTCCCAATCAGAATCAGGTCCACTAGATGTAATTTGAACTAATTGTTCTCCACAATAATCTAATTTAGGATAATAAACTTCATCTGAAATAAATTGTTTTGAAACAAAATGCCAATCTTTCAAAAAAATATTTTGCAAACTATATACTGCCTCACCTTCAACTTTTAAATGAGTATCTCTCCAAAAGCCAAGCTTTCTGCTTCCTTTTAAATATTCATCACCTATATTTAATCCTCCTACAAATCCAACTTTACCATCTATTACAACTATTTTTCTATGATTTCTATAATTTAGTTCCCTACTTAAAACAGGAAACATAACGGGATAGAAAGGATATATATCCACTCCTGAATTTCTTAACTCCTCTATATAATCCTTGCTAAGCCGCCAACTTCCCACACTATCATATATGACTCTAACCTTTATTCCTGATGCTGCTTTATCTTTTAAAATATCTTTTATTTTATTTCCTATATCATCACATTTAATTATAAAATATTCCATATGAATATGATGCTTAGCTTTCTTAAGTTCTTCTATTATAGCAGAAAATGTTTTTTCGCCATTAGTAAGCACCTTAACTCTATTATTTACAGTAAAAGGAGCATTTGAATTATTAAGTAATAAATTTATTAATTTGCTTTTAACTAAACTCTTATCATTATCAAATAGTTTTACTTCCTTTAATATTTCTTTCTGATTTTTAGCTATACTTTTAAGAAATTTAAATTCTAAATCTTTTTTCTTTTTAAAAGTCTTTTTCTTTCTAGTGTTTTGCCCAAATAACATATAAAAAATAAATCCTATAATCGGCAGTAAAAAAAGCACCAGTAGCCACGCAATCGTTTTAGAAGGATTTTTATTTTCAAAAAATATAACTATTCCTATAAAAAAAACGTAAATAGTAAAAACAAAACCAAACACAGATGATAAATTATGCCAAATTTTATTAAAAATTATATTTGTCCTAATCTCAAAAATCGTTATTCCTAAAACAGCAGAAATTATAATAAAAAACACTATCGAAGCTATAGTCTTTTTAGATAATCTTTTCATATTTTCACCACTATTATTTAAATTTTTTATTACACATATATAATTACAAAATTTAATCTTAATATATTTTATGTACTTAATTTAATCATATACAAAATTAATTTTTACTTATTTTGAAAATACCCACTATATAAAAAATCAAATCGCCAGATTAAATTAGAAGTTTTAACTTTAATCTCTTTATTCTTAAATTTTAACATATCTAACTTTAATTTATTTAAATAATGCAAAAAAATATTTAAAACCTTATAGAAAAATAAATACCCACTTGAATTTCAAGTGAGTATTTACGCAGAAACTTTTTCAGCATAATTCCAAATTTTATCAAGTCTCTCTTCTTCGGATAGTACTTTTCCTGTTTCCATATCATAAGCTTCTAGTCTTCCATTTACTATCCTAGTCTCCAATTTCCCACAAGCTGCAGGATTACCTTTTAAATGAGGAGCATCTAATATTCCTAATTTTATACACTTTGCAATAACTTCTGGTGAACTCCAAGGGTCTTTATATTCTTTAAAGTTTTCTTTAATAAATTCTAATGTATATTTTGCTTCTTTTATAAGCCAATTTTTTCTGCTAATTACTTCTTCATCACTTGTTATATTAGGATACCCAGATATATACCCTTCAATAACTCCTCTAACTATTTTACAGCTTTCAATTACTTCCTTAGGTGTTGCTGCATGATGTGCTTCACAATATCCTACTACATGATATATATGCGGTTTTATAGCCATAGCAAGCCCTGCTGATGCTGCCAACTGTCCCTTTGCAAGATTTAAATCAGGCGAAAATTTTGCTAATCCTGCTCTTGCCTGTCTTAAAGTTTTAAAATTATCGTCTTCTAATGATTCTATTAATTCTATTTTTGCCAACATCTTTGCCAAATCCATTTTTGGAGAAATAGCTGGCGGAACATTAAACATATATTGTGCAATATAAGTCTTAACTCCAGCTTTTTTTGCATTATATGCAGCTAAAAATGCCATTACTACCCCTAAAGTATCATGTGCATCTCTAAGACTCCAGTGATGTGATTCATTTACTTCCACAGGAATATTTCTCTCTCCATGCCACTTCATAACTTTTTGATTTTCTCTAATAGAATCTAAAAGTTTTCTATCACCTCTGCCATCTAATTCATTATACCAGCAAAGAGGAACTGCACACCAAGCATTTTTTAAGGTCTTTTGAATTAGTTCAGCCATTTTTAATAAATCTGATGTTCCACTATAACATCTAATAAGTGGATAATTACCCCTTTGAGCTGCTTTGTAAATGTTGATGAAATCCTTTTCACTTCTTACAGGTACTCCACCTGCACCATCAAGTTTATTATCCATTTTTTCTTGACGGAAAAAATACTGCTGTGCATTTTGGTCAGGTGCTAAAGATATAATATCTAAAACTTCAGATTCTGCTATTTCCTCTATTCCTCTTATAGTTTCCTCTAGACTAGGCAGTCCAAAATGATGTCTTAATACAGGATACGGATACTTTCCTTCTATTCTTTCAATTAAGTTTCTACCATAACTCTTTTTTAGCTCCAGCTCTGCTTTTCCTTTTAAGAAGTTTATTACTTTATCCATACCTTCTATATCAAATACTTTATAAAAAATATTTGCTTTTCTAGCTACTTCAGCAGTAGGCTCTGTTCCTCCAAATAACCATTTTATATCCTTAAAACCTTCTCTTTCTATTCCCTTTTTTAATTCTTCTAATAATGGATAGAGTGCAGAAGGAGTCAATCTATAACTAACACCTACAAACTTTGGTCTTTCCTTTTTTACTTTTTCAATTAACTTTTCTATACTAACCGCAGGACCTAGAAATACTGACTCATATCCCATTTCTTCTGCAAGTCTTAAAAAATTCACAACACCAGCTACATGCACACAATTCCCTATTGAACAAGCAATTATCTTTCCTCTCATTATACCACCTCTCCTTCTACATACTCTAATACACTCATTTCTTCTTCCATAACCATCCTTCTAATATCTTTTGGAGTTTTTCCTTCTATTCCCAAAGATTTAACTGTTCTACCTATCTCCCAATAGTTTATATCTTGAGCTGCACAAGCAAGATTAATTATAGCATCAATAGTTGGAGTAGGTACTCCTAACATTTTTCCTATAGAAGATATTGGTACAAGACTAGCCGGTACATCTTCAAATATATATCTATTATCTATCCTAGATGGCGCCATAATACCTCTATAAGCTCTTGTCTCCTGTATTGCTTCATAGAGATTATTTGCCTTTGTTCCATAGGATTGCTCTAACCACTTTAAAGTAGTAATTACATCTATACCCAATCTTCTGCCAACTTCTATTCTTTCTCTATCCATCTCTTCAAGAATACGTGCTATGCTAGGAGAAATTCCTTCAATATAATATTGAAAATTTTCATTCATTTCTATTCTTCCAGAGTTTAAAAGAGTTGGAGCTGGATGAAAAATAGCTCCTATATTATTAAAACTTGTTTCTAATACATTCTTCGCAGGAACAAATTGTTTAAAAGCATGTGCCAATATGTTAATAACTTTTCTCGTTCTTGTTGCAGGAAGAGCTGCAAGTGAAACTTCATTTTTTACACTAAATATGTTTATAGTTCTCTCATCAATCTTTCTACATGCATATAATAAAGTTTGTGCCTCAGCTACAGTAACTCTTGTATTTATTCCCATTTCCCTAATTGTATTTCTAAACTCCAAAGCTCCGCCCGTTCTCCCAGGGTTTAATACTATTATCTGCCCATCTCTCAAATACGGTGCCATCTTTTTTGCAATTATTCTATGAGCAGAAGCAGGAACTACAATCATTATCACATCTACATTTTCTATAGCTTCTTTTATATCATTCGTAACCACATGTAAAGCCCCTGTTGCATTTATAGCTCCCCTCAAAACAATTTCTCTTGTCTCTATGATTGCCTTTATGTTTTCAACAGTCCTATTATATAGATTTACAACATATCCTTGACTAGCTAAATAACCTGCAAAAGCAAGTCCTCCATTGCCAGCTCCTATTACAGCAAACTTAGGAAAGATTTTACCAATTATCCTCATAGCATACCCCCTCGCTCTTTCTATGTTTAGGAATAATTTGAAATATATTACAAATTATATGCTCATTCTTAACACGTAATATACTGAAAATTACAATATAAATAAACATATCTATCCACATTCTCTTATATTTCAAATATATTTCAAATTAAATAAATAAAATTAATTTTTTATATCAAAATCAAATAAATATCTTTTTTATGATAAAATATCTAAAATAAATTGTTATTTTTTGGTAAGACTTTAGCTATATGTGATTATATAAAACCGGCAAGTTTTTAATCTTATGATAAGAAAAGATTAATGTAGATAAAAAACATGGAAGTAAACAAATGATAAACTAAATATACAATGAGAAAAGAAAATTTTAGTCTAAGATAAATTATATAAACATTCATCTGAAGTGTCAATATTTCAAAATTATAAAGGTTTTCTTTACTTTTAATTTTATTTGCAACAATTTCTGTTTGCCACTATTTTATAAAATAAAAAACTATTTCTTCAATCAATTATATAAGTCCATATCTTTTAGCAGCAGATTTTATTATAACATCAATAAGTTTATCATATTTTAAACCAGCTATTTCAGCCATTTTGGGAAGGTCACTATAGCCCTTTTTAAGCCCGGGAAGAGTATTTATCTCAAGCACATAAGGTTTATCTTCTCTTACTCTTACATCTACTCTAGAAATATCTCTACATTCTAACGCTTTATAAGCTCTTAGTGCCACACTCTTAATTTTCTCTTCTAATTCGACTGATACTTTAGCCGGACAAATATAATCTGTTAAATGACCCATTTTAGTTTTAGTTTCAAAAGTATAAAATTTCCCTAAATCTTCTGGGACTCTATCAAAACTAATTTCCATTATAGGTAAAACCATTATATCTGGTTCATTACCAAGTATACCTACCGTAAACTCTCTTCCTTCAATAAACTCTTCAACTAAAATAGATTGCTCATACAGCTCTAATCTATTCTTTAAAACTTTATAAAATTCCTCTTCATTATAAACCAAACTATCTTTATGCACTCCTATACCAGAACCTTCCATAGAAGGCTTTACTATCAAAGGAAATTTTAAATTTTTATCTAAAGGTTGTTCAAAACTTTTAAATAATTGAAATCTAGGAGTTGGTACTTGATTTTGCATGAATATTTTTTTAGCAATTCCTTTGTGAAGAGCTAAAGAATGAGTTAAAATTCCCGAACCTGTATAAGGTATTTGTAACATTTCTAAAATAGCAGGAACTTGCGATTGTCTGCTTTCTCCAACTATTCCTGAACTTAAATTAAATACTAAATCCGGTCTGTTTTCCTTAAGTTTTAGCATTAAACTTTCATCTGCTTTATAAATTTCTACTTCATATTTCTTTTCTAAAACTTCCTTCACACTGTTAAGAGTTGAATTTTTTTGCTCATCTTCATGTTTAGATTCAATACTCTTTCTTACAGTTTCCCTTGACACATCAGTTATTATTCCTATTTTCCTTAAAATAGCTATCAACCCCCTTTATCAATCTTTCAGCTTGAAAATATGTATATATAAAAACTAAATATTCTGAATTTTTATTCAGCAATTATATTTTATAATAATTTGTCTTTAATGTCAAATTTAGTGAAATTTTATACGTATTTTCCACTTACTTTTGAAACATCACATAATCATTTACATTAACCCCAATATCTTTGGCTACAACAGGACATTTTGCTTTTAATAAAAAGAATATACCCCTTCCTTCATCTGAAAGCGTTTCATAATTTCCCTGTCCTTTACTTATAATAACATCAGCACTATTATATATCTTTTTAAATTCTTCACTACACTCATCTAATACAACTCCGGGTGCATCACAACCTGTTGAAACAATTTTTGCACCATAATCGAGCTTAGAATCATAAGCTTCTTCAATTGTTACATCATTAATAATGGGTTTACTTCTAACAGCATAAATAACTTCAAATTGAGATAATTCTTCAACTAAAATTCTATCAAAAACTGTTTCTCCTGCATTATCTCCTATAATTAATATTTTACTTGCCTTATTTAATTTTTCTCTTAATTTCTCAATTTCACAGATTTTAAACTCTTTATAAAATTCTTTCAAAAAATTCTCCTCTAAACTCTTTTCACCATATATGGCAGCATCCATAATATTACCAACTACAGAAATCTTCAAAGCAGTATACAATCTGTCATTTTGTTTATATAAAAACCTTTTCATATCCGGATACAATTTATCAGCTTTTTCTATACACCTTTTTTTAAGACTTTTATATGAGTCTTCTATTCCCACAATTTTCTTAACTAGTTTATGCATATCTCTCCCTATTTCTGGTGAGGTTTTATAATTATCAATATTTGCAACTATTTTTACTGCTTCCATTAGTATCTTTTTTTGTAATTTTTCATCATTTGTATTCATTCTTGCAGCTTCTAATATTTGTCTAAAAAAACACGGTATACAATCAAGATAAATCTTCACTATTACCCCTCCATAATCCAATTCATTATTTTAAACATAACAACTTTTTAAACATATGTCAATAACTAGTGAGCTATACATTTTATTAAAGCTTCTTTTAAAGAAATTTGCAAGCAAAATATTTTTTAGATAAAATAAATATAAATAATTACAATAAAAATTTCATCTCTATATTTACATAAATTTCAAAATATTTTAAATTTACAGGAGGGTATATGGATACAAGAAAAATTATTGATAAAATTATAGAAAAATCCGAGGCAAGTATTGAAGATATTGTTAAAATACTCATCTCTCAACAGGATAGTTATTTATTTGAACAAGCAGATAAGATAAGAAAAAAATACTGTGGTGATGAAATCCACCTAAGAGCTATTATTGAATTTTCAAATTACTGCAGATGTGATTGTCTATATTGCGGTATAAATAGACAAAATTTACATTTAAAAAGATACAGAATGAACCTTGATGAAATAATAGAATATGCTAAAAAAGCCTATAAAGCTGGATATAAAACTATAGTACTTCAATCTGGTGAAGATACATGGTACACTAGAGAAAAAATATCATATATAATTAAAGAAATTAAAAAACTTGGAAATATTGCTATCACATTAAGTATTGGCGAAAGAGATTTTGATGATTATAAACAGTGGAAAATTGACGGTGCAGACAGATTTCTTCTAAAACATGAAACATCAGATGAAAAACTTTATAATTCTCTTCATCCACATTCTACATTTAAAAACAGAATAAAATGTCTTAAATGGCTTAAAAAGCTTAAATATCAAACAGGAAGCGGTTTTATGATTGGGCTCCCCGGTCAGACATTAAATACTATTGCAAAAGATATTTTGCTTTTAAAAGAATTAGATGTCGACATGGCAGGTATAGGTCCTTTTATTCCACATCCTGCTACAAAACTAAAAAGCTATCCTATAGGTGACAGCAAATTAACTCTTAAAGCACTTGCCATTACAAGAATTCTTTTAAAAAGACCTCATTTACCAACAACTACGTCACTTGAAGTAACTAATGTAAAAGATAGAGAAAATGCTTTTTATACAGGTGCTAATGTCATAATGCGTAAAGTTGAACCTTATAAATATAGAAAATTATATGAGATATATCCTAATCCAAATATAAAAGAAAAAACTATAGAAGAAGAAAGAAAAGAAATAGAAAATTATATAAAAATAATAGGAAGAAAAGTATCTACTCAAAGAGGAGATGCAATAGATAAATAAATAATAAAACCGAGTGTATATAAACCCTATGCACTCGGTATTTTAATTTTTCCCACTATATCTTTAACTGAAGTATAATTTTTAGTTTTTAAATGATTCTCTATACCATTTAAAATTTCCATAGTTATATAGGGATTTATTAAATTGCCAGTTCCTATAGATATTGCACTAGCTCCTACAAGAAAAAATTCTACTGCATCTTTATAATTCATTATTCCACCCATTCCTATTATAGGAATACTTACTGTATTATAAACTTCATAAACCATTCTTACAGCTACAGGTTTTATTGCAGGTCCAGATAGTCCTCCTATACCCCTTGCTAAAATCGTAGTTTCTTTTTCTATATCAACTGCCATTCCTATTAAAGTATTAATAAGAGAAATACAATCTGCTCCTCCTTCTTCAGCTGCCTTTGCAATTTCTCTAATATCCTTTACATTTGGACTAAGCTTTACAATTAAATGTTTACTGCAATATTCTCTCACTTTCTTTGTTATTTCATATACCATTTCTGGTTCTCTCCCAAAAGAAACTCCACCCTTTTTAACATTAGGACAAGAAATATTTAATTCCAATGAATTTACAGAAGTTTTTGAAAGTATATTTGCTATTTTACAGTATTCCTCAATTGTATTTCCATTTATATTAGCAATTATTTTTGTATCAAACTGTTTTAAAAAAGGAAGTTCATACTTAATAAAATATTCTACCCCCGGATTTTGAAGCCCTACACTATTAAGCATACCCATTGGCGTTTCAGCTACTCTTGGAGTAGGATTGCCTTTTCTTTCTTCAAGCGTCAAACCTTTTACAGATATAGCCCCTATTTTATTTAAATCAATATAATCTGCAAATTCTCTCCCAAATCCAAAAGTTCCCGATGCTACTGTAACAGGATTTTTTAGCTTTAAACCATTCAAATCAACAGACATATTTATATTACTCATCAAAAATCACCTCATCTCCATAAAAAACAGGTCCTTCTTTACATGTTCTGACATAATTCCAATCATCTTTTCCTCTTTTAACTTTGCATGTGCACACTAAACAAGCTCCTATACCACATGCCATTCTTTCTTCCATCAATAATTGAGTTTTTATATTTTCTTCTTCCCCTATTCTTTTGACTTCTTTGAGCATAGGCTTTGGTCCACATGTAAATATATAATCATACTTTTTACTTTTAATCCTTTCTTTAAGAAGGTCCGTAACATATCCCTTGTTTACTTCACTACCATTTTCAAGAGTAATAGATACACTTCCTGTATATTTTTTGAACTCATCTACTATAAATGCTTCTTTTTTAAAGCCAAGCATTACATCTATGTTTACATGCATATCTGACAACTGTTTTGTCAATTCTAAAAGAGGTGCAACTCCTATCCCTCCACCTATAATCACTATATTCTTCCCCTTTATATCTAAATCAAATCCATTTCCAAGTGGTCCTAATATATCAATATAGTCGCCTTCTTTCTTCTCACATAAAGCATTTGTCCCTTTACCGACTTTATTTATATAAAAATCTATACTGTCTTTCTTAACTAAAGCTACACTTATCGGTCTTCTAAGCAGTGGATAATCTCCTTCTCCGCACTTAAAATTAAAAAATTGACCTGCTTTAATATTTTTATTATAATTTGGTTTTTCAATAGTAAGTTTATATATATTTTCATTTATCTTAACTTTTTCAATTACTTTGCATAATAAATCTCTCTTCAAAATAAGCCCTCCTTACCAATACTTCTTACCATGTTTTTCCAAAGTTTTATTTATAGCATCTCTCATTTTCATTGCTTCTTTTCTAGCTGCTGCACCATAGTTTTCAACTAGTTCATCTTTTTCTCTTTTATATGCATAAAGTATTGCTCTAGATGAATTAACTACAGCTCCAAGTCCATCATCATTGAAGCTATTTACTACATCTTCAGCAGTACCTCCTTGTGCTCCATATCCAGGTACTAAAAAATATGAATTAGGCATTAATTTTCTCAACATCTTAGCTTCTTCAGGATATGTTGCACCAACTACTGCTCCAATTGAAGAATAACCATATTCTCCAACATAATTACTGCTCCACCCGTCAACCATTAATGCTACTATTTCGTATATTTTTTTATCACCAGACATTAAATTTTGTATTTGACTTGATGATGGATTTGATGTCTTAACCAATACAAAAATCCCTTTACTGTATTTTTCTACATCTTCAATAAATTCTTTTAAACAGTCATCACCAAGATATGGATTTACTGTAACCGCATCTGCTGGAAATGCTTCAAGCTTTTCACCTTCTATATCAGATTTTCCTATATATGCACTTGAATAAGCCTTGGAAGTACTTCCTATATCTCCTCTTTTAACATCTCCTATTATCAAGAGTCCCTTACTTGAAGCATATTTACAAGTTTTTATATATGCATCAAGTCCCTCAATACCATATTGTTCATAAAATGCTATTTGCGGTTTTACAGCCGGTACTATATCATAGACATTATCAATAATAACTTTATTAAATTCCAGTATTGCTTCACTAGCAGCTTTGAAAGTTTTTCCATATTTATCATAATACTTCTTCTTTACACAATCTGGAATAAGCTCTAATCTTGGGTCTAATCCTACAACGACTGGACTCTTTTTTTTCTTTATACTTTCAATTAAATAATCTATAAACATCTTATCTCTCCTTTCTCATATATGACTTTCCCACCTACTATTGTATAAATAACTTTCCCCTTAACTTTTCTACCGTTAAACGGTGTATTTTTCCCCTTAGAATAAAATTGTCTTGAATCAATAGTATATTCTCTATTTAAATCTACAATAGTTATATCTGCACTTTCACCTATTTCTATACTTCCCTTATCTATTCCAATTATTTCAGCAGGCTTAACTGTAAGCATTTCCACAAGCCTATCAATTGGCAAATTTCTATTTAACACAAGTTCCGTATAACTTAAGGAAAATGCAGTTTCCAGTCCACTAATGCCAAAAGCTGCCCTTGAATACTCTACTTTTTTACTATCTTCATCATGTGGTGCATGGTCAGTGGCAATTATATCTATAGTTCCATCAAATATTCCTTCTATAATAGCTTCAACATCTTTGCTAGTTCTAAGTGGGGGATTGACTTTTGTATATGTGTCCTTTAGAGAAATAATATCATCGGTAAGGATAAAATGATGGGGTGCTACTTCACAGGTGAGATTTAATCCTTTAAGCTTTCCTCTCCTTATGAGTTCAACGGATTCTTTAGTACTTACATGGGCTACATGTAGCTTAGATAAAGTAGCTTCACACAGCTCAATATCTCTCTTTACAATAAGATATTCTGCTGCTGAAGGTATTCCCTTTATTCCCGTTCTTTCACTTGCTCTTCCTAAATTTATACTACCTCCATTAGAAAGATTATGTTCTTCACAATGAGATATTAAAGGTATGTTATACTTCTTTGCCTCTTTGAAGGCCTTTATCATTATTTCATTATCCATAGGCGTCTTTCCATCATCAGAAATAGCAACTATACCTTCCTCTACCATTTCATTAATATCTGAAATACTCTTTCCTTCTAATCCCTTAGTTATACTGCCAATAATTAATACATTTACATATCCTGTTCTTTTAGATTTTTCCTTTATATATTTCACAATTTCTTTTGAATGTACAACTGGTTTAGTATTAGGCATACACGCAACAGTAGTAAATCCTCCTGCTGCTGCCGCCATAGTTCCAGTTTCTATAGTTTCTTTATATTCAAAACCCGGTTCTCTTAAATGTACATGTATATCTATAAAACCCGGTGTTGCAATCATTTTATCAGCATTTATTATATTTCTCCCTTCTTCCTTTAAATTTTTTCCTATTCTACTTATAATGCCATCTTTTATGACAATATCTAGTTTTTCATTGATATTATTTTTAGGGTCAATCACTCTTCCATTTTTTATTAAAATCTCCAAACTTTCACCTCCAAACAAGTCTATAAGTTGCAAGTTCCTTGTTTAATACTTTGGGGTCATTCCTCTAAAGTTTTTTTAATTCTAATTTTTAATACTAATTCTTAAAAATTTCCATTTCATAGCAAAAATAAAACCTTCTGCTAGAGAAGCAGAAGGTATAATTTACCTATCGACAGGCACAGCTCACCTATTTAAAACCTAAAACCATCTACCTTACCGGCCTCTCTGGACCAATTTAAAGGCTTAATATTCATTTTTAACACATACTATCACAATTTTAATATCATGTCAAATTTATCATAAGTGTCCTATATACAATATATATATTTCATTATATATTACTCTTTAATAATTTTATCTATATTATTTACAAAATCTGGTTATTTATTGTATAATAAATATAATTGAAATATATTTTTGACTTGGTTAATAAGTAACAAATATAAATTTATAGATTTTGTTATAATATAGAAAGGAATAAATATGAAAAAATTTAAATATTCGGCTCTCGTATTAATATTTTTTCTTTTATCATTTTATTTATATGAAAATTACATATACTATAAAATTCCTTATAACCCTTTAGTTGAATTTTCTACAGTTCCAATTGGTTGTAAATTCGATATAAATAGTTCTAAAGACACAGTATCATCTAAAATCAATCATAATTTGGATGATAACGCTCTTGTTTTTGAATATTTTAGAAATTTAAAATTAATACCTTTAAAAGAAAAGAAGCATAAAGATGAAATTTACAACCATGAAATTGATATATATTATTCCTATGTTTTCGAATTTGGTCCACCAAATCATTATTTCTTAATTATTAATGAAATATGGTTAGATAACCTAACTATTCTTTATATTTCATCTAAAAAACCAGGTTTTCGCAGGGGATACTATAAAATTATAGATTCTAAATTTAATTATAAGTATGTTAATAATTTGATTGATAAATCTATTAATAAATCTTATAAATAAAAAAACCTTATTGACTTCTAAAATGTACCCTTGTCAAGGACAATTTTAAAAAAACTACTTTATGCTATAAAAGGAGAATCTCAAGTTGAAAAAATTTTTAATAGTTCTTTTATCTATTTTACTATTCTGTTTTCTAACTTTTGGTTTCTGGACATTTTTTTACTATATGATCATAACTTCTGATATTCCTGTCCAATATACACCCAAGGAATGGAATATCCATTTGTTTAACGTAAGAATACTTATATTTTTAGGTATTGCAACTATTATTTGCTTGTATAAACTTCTTACATATAAGAAAAACACAAATTAGTTAAAATCTATAAATAATTTTGTGCTATAACCTTTTTTCATTACTCAAAGACTAATACCTGTTAATATTTCTATTTATCTTATTGATAAGCTCTCGAAAACCGTTTCTTTATGTTCCTACCCAAAAAATATTTCATTGACATATAATCTTTTATATGATAACCTTATTTAGAAAAGTAAATACGCTTTACCTTTAAATTAACCCCGTGAGGTTAATAAGGTCGAAATAACTGTATAAAGCGGATATTCTATATGCAGTAATATCTGAAAAGTTATACAATGCTTAGTTAATCAACCTTCTTTATCCTCAGGGTAAAGAAGGTTTTTTTAATAAAATTTACCTTTAAATTGATCCTGTGAGATCAGCAAGGAGGAATGAAAATGAAAAAAAATTTAAAACATTTAATTGGACTTCAAGATTATAGTACTAAGGAAATTAAAGAAATAGTAGACTTAGGAGAAAAAATATCTTTATCACCAGAAAAATATTCAAATAAATGCCATGGAAAAATTTTAGCAACTCTATTTTATGAACCAAGTACTAGAACAAAGTTTAGTTTTGAATCTGCAATGTTAAGACTTGGTGGAAATATCATAGGCTTTAGCGATGCAAATACAAGTTCTGTTTCAAAAGGCGAAAGCGTTGCCGACACTATTAGAGTCATGTCTTTCTATGCCGATATAGCTGTAATGAGACACCCAAAGGAAGGAGCTCCTAAACTAGCTGCAGAATACACAAACATTCCAATAATAAATGCAGGAGATGGCGGACATCTTCATCCAACTCAAACACTTACCGACCTTCTTACAATCCAAAAGTATAAAGGTTCTTTAGAAAATCATGTCATAGGTTTATGTGGCGACTTAAAATACGGAAGAACTGTACATTCTTTAATAAAAACAATGGCAAGATTTAATACTAAAAAGTTTGTACTCATCTCTCCAGAAGAACTTATGCTGCCAAATTCATTAAAAAGATACTTAAAAGAAAACTACGATTTAGAAATAATAGAAGTTAGAAAAATAGAAGAAGTCATCGAAGATTTAGATATATTATATATGACTAGAATTCAAAGAGAACGCTTCTTCAATGAAGAAGATTATCTTAAATTAAAAGATAGCTATATACTTACTAAAGATAAGATTAAAAATGCTAAAAAAGATATGATAATAATGCATCCACTGCCAAGAGTTAATGAAATAGCTTACGAAGTAGACGAAGATAAGAGAGCTATCTACTTTAATCAGGCTAAAATGGGCCTTTTCGTAAGAATGGCACTGATAATGAAACTTTTGGAGGTGGAATAAATGTTAGAAGTAAAACAAATAGAAAATGGTATTGTCATAGACCACATCAAATCTGGTAATGGACTTAAAATATTTAACAAACTACTACTTCATGAGTCTGAAAATCCAGTCGTTCTGCTTATGAATGTAGAAAGTAAAGCATTAGGTAGAAAAGATATAATTAAAATAGAAAATACTCTAGATGTTGATTTAAATTTACTTGGACTTATAGATGAAAATATCACTATCAACTATATTAAAAATGGTAAACTTTATAAAAAAGAAAAGGTATCTATACCTACAAATATCAAATCACTTATAAAATGCAAAAATCCTAGATGTATAACAAACTCAGACATCTATGCAAAACCTTCTTTTAAACTAATATCTAAAGAAAATTTAGAATACAAATGCCTTTACTGTGAAGAAATAACTAAATACGAATTATAAATTAAGAAAGGAGATTTTAAAATGATAAAAAATGAAACTCTGCCTCTTACCAGAGATTTATCTGCAAACCCCAAAGAAATACCAATCCAAAAGAAAATCATATTAGGACTTCAACATACATTTACAATGTTTGGAGCTACAGTATTAGTTCCATTAATAACTGGAATGGATATATCTATTGCACTTTTTATGGCTGGAATAGGAACTCTCCTTTTTCACCTCATAACTAAGGGAAAAGTACCTGCTTTCCTTGGTTCATCATTTGCTTTCATTGCTCCAATATTAGCAGTAGCTGAAATGTCAGATATGCAGCATGCACAAGGTGGTTTAGTAGTAGCAGGACTTGTATATTTGGTTATGGCAGGTCTTATAGGAATATTTGGAGTAGAAAAAATAATCAGTTTTTTCCCACCCATAGTAACTGGTCCAATCATAATGGTTATCGGACTAAAACTTGCTCCAGTAGCTATTAATATGGCTTCAAGCAATTGGTTGTTAGCTATAGTAAGTTTTGGAATAGTAACTGCAGTAAGCATCTATGGAAGAGGTTTCTTAAAAGTTCTCCCAGTACTAGTAGGTTTAACAGGTGGATATATAGTTGCCTTATTAACAGGAAATGTTGATTTTACACCAGTTGCACAAGCAAAAAATTTTATTGCAATACCTAACTTTACAATAGCAAAATTCAGTTTAAAAACAGTAATGATGATAGCTCCTGTAGCCGTAGCAACAATGATAGAACATGTAGGAGATGTACTTGCAATAGGAACTACTGTAAATAAAGATTTTGTTAAAGAGCCGGGACTTCATAGAACTTTAATCGGTGACGGTCTTGCAACTGCTGTTTCAGCAATGTTTGGTGGTCCAGCAAATACTACTTATTCTGAAAACACTGGAGTTTTAGCTCTTACAAAAGTTTACGACCCTTCAATAGTGAGAATAGCAGCTGGATTTGCAATAATGTTAGGAATAATGCCAAAAATTGGAGCTATAATAAAAACAATCCCAACTGCAGTAGTTGGAGGTATATCCATAGTACTATTTGGTATGATTGCCTCAATCGGTGCAAAATCTTTAATAGAACATAAAATAGATTTTGGAAAATCAAGAAATCTAATAGTATCTGCTGTAATACTCGTACTAGGATTAGGTGGAGCTTCTCTACCAATAAAAATAGGCATGATAAACTTCACTTTAGAAGGAATGGCACTAGCAGCCATAATAGGTATCATTTTAAATAAAATCCTTCCTCAAGAATAGAAATAGTGCCTCTTGGCACTATTTCTTATCACATTTTCATTTAAGCTTCTTTTTTTCTCTTCTTTCTCTTTTTCTTTCCAAATCCCTTTAAAACATAAAAATCTATAAAAAATATAGTAAACATTATAAAAGGCAAAGCAAAACTATATACTGCTTTTGAAATACTATACTTACATCCAATTATAAGATGAATCATCAAATAAAGTATAAAAAATAGTATTACTACAAATAAAACAGTAACTATTAATCTTATAAATTCATTTTTACTTTTTTGAACTATTCTATTTCTAATCCTAAACAAATATAATTCAAAAAATATTGGATAAATTGTAAATATGAAAAAATCAAATTCTTTTAAATAATTTGCATCTACATAGTACAATATACATAATATACTGTAGTATATAAATGGTATTAAAAAAAAGTACGTTACAGCCATTTCCTTAGCTTTTCTCAATTTCTTTTTCCTTGCCAATAAAAAAAGCTCCTTTCAAATTATTATAATTTCACAACCTCATATCCACAGTCACAAAAATTTAATACTTACTATAAATTGAAATTATTAAAATAAATAATACTAATACATATAACCATTCAAAAACATTTCCCAAAGTGCTTCCAGTTTTTATTATAGGAATTTTAAGTCTAATATTTAATATTTTATATAAATTTTTATACAATGTATATTTTTTTAATCTTTCATGCAGTCCCATCTTTTTCAAAATAACTGGTAAACTTGAAACAGGTACTCCACTACTTGTAAATACATCACCTAAATACAAATGTGAAAAATATCCTATAGCAAAAGGAAGCGTTATATAACTTACATTTAATATATCAGCCAAATATTTGACCCCTATAACAGATAAAATTAAACCTTCAGGAGCATGAAGAAAAGTTCTATGAGGAAACACTGCTATTATCATAAAAATAGCACCCCAAATAACACCTATAATTCTACCCCTACTAAAATATATTATAGACAATGACATACATATATATATACTCATCATAAAAATTTTTTTTATCTTTAATGATTTATTATCTATTTTCCTGTATATTGATGAAAGTAAAGGTATATATTTCCCAACTTTTATACTATTAAAAGACAAAAATAATAAAATAATTTCCAAAATAACAAGTTCTTTTAAATATACTTTATTTTTATACATGTATAAAATAATCAATACGGCAGGTACTATAAAAAAGAAAAATCCAATCACTTTTTTTATTAATCTATTAAAATAATTTATAGTCTTTTTAGATGCTTTAAATAATGGATTTTTAGTATTTACCATACTGTGGTCTGAATCTGCATCTGGAAATACTGCTCCTATACCTGCTGCTAAAAGAGCTAAAACATCTATTTTCATATGATAAAATGATATTAATATTTTGCCAGTTAAAAAACTCATTAATAAATAATATAATATACCTATTTTAAAATGAGTCTTCCCCATCATTTTAAAAACGCCCTTTCACATTTACATTTGTTTGCTACAAATTAAACTGTTAGCTTCATGTTACAAGTTTTAGAACCAATTCTTCAAGTCTTTCTGAAAAACTTTTAGTTTTAAACTCTTAATTTTTATTTTAATTTATACGATTTTAAAAGTTAAATTAGTATTTGCGGATAATAAAAACTATTAAGGATAAATTATCCATATATTAGGATATAAATATCCCATTCAAAGAATAATAAAATTTTAAAAAAATCAAGAATCAATTTTAAAAGCTTTAAATATATCTTTTAAAGGTATTTTAGCTTTAGAACTTTTGTAAACAAAACAAATTAACTCTTTAACCGATAGGCTAAGATGAAATAAAAAAGATGATTTTTAAAATCATCTTCTATATAAGCTATATCAAAGATGTTAAACATATAAAAAATTATATATCAAAAAAAGATTCCTAAATATAACTAATTTATCTGTTTCCAAGAAATCATCAAAATTTTTTTAAATCTAAAATTACACATTCACATTTTGGGTATAAAAAGTTCTTATATATAGTGAGAGGGAATTAACCGGTTAAATTTTCTCGATTAAAAAATTATAAAAAATAATGAAAATACATTAACTGCACAAAATATTGTAGAAAACTATATGGAAACATTAGACAATGACTTTGATACAATTGCAACAAATGGTAAAAATTGCACAAAAATTGAAATGACACATAAATATAAAAAACATAGGAGTAATGATAGAACATACTTTTTATCTAATGTAAAAGTGATATAATTTAATTACTATATTGACAAAAAAAGCTATAATTGTAGAAAATATATATCCATCTTTCACATTAAAATATATAAATAAAAAAGATGCAATAAAAGTGGATAGGAAAATAATTAGAATTTCTTTAAATGAGTTTGAATGTTTAAATTTTAGAAATGAAAAAAATTTGAACATAAATCTTACTCCTTTTTCTATATTATTATACTTATATCAAGTTATAATTTTTCAATTACATTCCAGTTTATTACACATTATATTAATAAAAAAGGTTCTTTGTCAATAGTTGGAAGTGGAATTCCTTGTAATGCCACTCTATTATTAAGTTTGAGCCTATTTTAATGGAAAGGTAAGAAACTACTTGTTTTTGGATACACTTAATAAACCTAGCTAAAATGTAGGCTTTTATATTTATTATGTATGTGATTTTCTTTATACAAAAAATCAAAGCGTCTGCTGACGCTTTGCAAATTTTTAATTAAATTTTTCATATATTAATATTAAATAAAATTCTGTAATTAAGAAAATATATATGGATTTTCGCTCCATTTCCTTAGTAAATCCATTTCTTCTTTTTTTATATATCCCATATCTACTGCTATAGGCAATAATACATCATAGCTTGTAATTGTTCTATATTTAACATCTTCTTTTTGAAATAACTCATTTAAAGCCTTAAAATTATAAGTAAATATAGCTAATACACATAAAACTTCTGCTCCTGCTTCTCTCAAAGCTTTAACAGCTCTCATAGAACTTCCCCCTGTAGACAGCAAATCTTCTATAACAACTACCTTTTGTCCTTTTTCAAGTTTTCCTTCTATTTGATTTTGCTTTCCATGCCCTTTTGCAGAACTTCTTACATACACCATAGGCAAGTTCATTTTTTGTGATGTCCATGCTGCATGAGGTATCCCTGCTGTTGCTGTTCCTGCAATAATATTTACCTCTGAAAATTCTGTTTCTATTATCTCTTTAAAAGCCTGAGCTATAGTATCTCTTACTTTTGGATAGCTCATAGTTAATCTATTATCACAATAAATAGGCGACTTTATACCAGATGCCCATGTAAATAGATTATCTGTACTTCTAACTGATACTGCTTTAATTTCAAGAAGCATTTTTGCAACTTTTTCACTTGTATTCATATAATATCCCCTCTCTTTATATTTTACATATGTCAATAACCTCAAAATCACTTATATTCCTTTTTATAATATTAATTAGTGCTGACAAAGTATCAATTGAAGTCATACAGCATACTTTTCTTTCTACTGCTGTCCTTCTTATCTTAAAACCATCAGTTCTCGAATTTCTTCCTTTAGTAGGTATATTTACTACTAAATCTACTTTTCCTTCCTCTATAATATCCAATACCCCTTTTCCACGTTCACCTATTTTACTTACTTTTACTGCTTCAATTCCATTTTCTTTTAAGAAATTTTTTGTACCTTCTGTTGCATATATCTCAAAATCAAGTTCATATAATGATTTTGCTAAAGGTAAAAATTCTTTTTTAAATGCATCAGCTATACTTGCTAATACTCGCCCATTCTTAGGTATGTTTATACCAGCTGCAATCATACCTTTGTATAATGCAGTATATAAATCATTTGCAACGCCTAACACTTCTCCAGTAGATTTCATTTCAGGACCTAAAGCAACTTCAGTATTTGGCAGTTTCTCCATTGAAAATACAGGAACTTTTACTGCTATCACTTTTTTCGACTGCCACAACCTTGTTTTATAACCTAAATCTTTCAAACTTTTTCCAATCATAATTTTTGTTGCAAGTTTTACCATAGGTATACCTGTAACTTTACTAATATATGGAACTGTTCTAGAAGCTCTAGGATTAACTTCAATAACATATAAATTCTTATCCTGCAATATATACTGAATATTTACAAGTCCTTTTATTTCCAATGCTCTTGCTATCTTAAAAGTATAATCGAAAATAATTTTTTCTATTTCTTTATCAATATTTTGAGCTGGATATATAGATATGCTATCTCCAGAATGTACTCCCGTTCTCTCTAAATGTTCCATAATTCCGGGAATCAATATATTTTCTCCATCACATATAGCATCTACTTCAATTTCTATCCCCATTAAATATTTATCTATAAGAACTGGATTATCATTATCTCTATCAAAGGCACTTATTAAATATTTTTCAAGTTCCCATTCATTATATACTATCTCCATTCCCATACCGCCAAGTACATAACTCGGTCTGATAAGTACAGGATACCCAAGCTCCTTTGCAATCCTGCAACCTTCTTCTACACTAAATACCCCCTTGCCCTTAGGTCTTTTTATACCAAGACTTTCTAAAAGTTTATCAAACTTTTTTCTATCCTCTGATTTATCAATATTCTCTGCAGTAGTTCCTAAAATATTAACTCCCATTTCTTCTAAAAATTTAGCCAGTTTTATAGATGTCTGACCGCCATATTGCAGTATTACTCCGTAAGGTTTCTCTTTTTCAATCACATTTAAAACATCTTCCTCTGTAAGAGGTTCAAAATAAAGTTTATCGGCAGTATCAAAATCTGTACTTACAGTTTCAGGATTATTGTTTATTATTATAGACTCTATATCTTCTTCTTTCAATGCTAATACTCCATGAACACAGCAATAATCAAACTCTATTCCCTGTCCTATTCTAATTGGTCCTGAACCTATAACAACTATTTTCTTTTTAGAAGAAACTTCTACTTCATCTACATAATCATAAGTAGAATAATAATATGGAGATACCGCTTCAAACTCTCCACCACATGTATCAACCATCTTATATACTGGATTTATATTATATTTTTTTCTCAAATAATATATATCCTTCGGACTAGAATTTGTAAGTTTTGCTATACCTTTATCTGAAAAGCCCTTTTTCTTAAGGAAAAGTAATTTTTCCTTGTCTATTTCATTAATATTTTTTCCTCTTATGCTTTTTTCTAAATCTACTATACCTTTTATCTTATCAATATAAAATTTATCTATGCCCGTTAACAAACATATCTCCTCTACTTTTACATTTCTTCTTAAAAGCTCAGCCACAATAAATAATCGTTCATCATCTCCTAGCTTTGCTTTTTCCTTCAGCTCATCTAAACTTAAATCTTTTAAATATTTTTTATCTAAATTGTATTGCCCTATTTCTAATGACCTTATACCTTTTAATAAAGCACTTTCGAAATTATTTCCTATAGCCATTACCTCTCCCGTAGCCATCATTTTTGTTCCTAAAATCCTATCTCCCATATCAAATTTGTCAAAGGGCCATTTTGGTATTTTGACTACACAATAATCCAGCGTTGGTTCAAAACATGCAAATGTCTTTCCTGTAACATCATTCCTTATTTCATCAAGATTGTACCCTATAGCTATTTTAGTCGCTACTTTAGCTATAGGATACCCAGTGGCCTTCGAAGCTAAAGCTGATGAACGACTTACCCTTGGATTAACCTCAATGACATAATATTTAAAACTCTTAGGGTCAAGCGCAAACTGTACATTACATCCACCTCTTATTTCTAAGGCTTCTACTATCTTTATTGAAGCATCTCTAAGCATTTGATATTCTTTATCACTTAATGTTTGAGAAGGCGCTACCACTATACTATCTCCTGTATGAACTCCGACAGGATCAATATTTTCCATATTGCACACTGTTATAGTATTACCTTTATTATCTCTTATCATTTCGTACTCTATTTCTTTCCAACCTTTTACACTTTTTTCAAGTAATACTTGATTTACCATACTATATTTTAAACCTTGTGAAACTATTTCCTTAAGCTCTTCTAAATTGTTAGCTATTCCTCCTCCACTTCCACCTAATGTATAAGCAGGTCTTACTACTAGTGGAAATCCTATTTTTTGACTGCATTTTACTGCCTCATCAATACTATTTACTATCTGACTTTCTATTACAGGCTGACCTATTTTTTCCATAAGCTGCTTGAATTTTTCTCTATCTTCAGCTTTCTCAATAGAATTTATATCTGTACCCAACAAATTTATATTATATTTTTGAAGTATTCCTCTATTCCATAATTCTACTGTTAGATTTAAAGCATTTTGTCCTCCCATTCCAGCTATAATACTATCAGGTCTTTCTTTATCTATTATCTTTTCTAATGCTTTTAAAGTTAAAGGCTCTATATATACAGCATCTGCAATCTCTTTATCAGTCATTATAGTGGCAGGATTGCTATTTACAAGTACAACTTCAAGACCTTCATCTTTAAGAACTTTACAAGCTTGTGTTCCAGAATAGTCAAATTCAGCTGCTTGTCCTATTATTATCGGTCCAGAACCTATAACTAAAATCTTTCTTATATTTTTTATCAATGGCATTATAATTCCTCCCTCTGTATCATAAGTTTAAACTCATCAAATAAATATGCCGTATCATGAGGTCCTGGCGAAGCTTCCGGATGAAACTGTACACTAAAAAGAGGCATTGTTTTATGTCTTAATCCTTCAATACTTCCATCATTTAAATTAACATGAGTTATAATTACTTCTTCATTTAAGCTGCTTTCTTCTACTACATATCCATGATTTTGAGAAGTTATATATATTTTATTTTTTACTAAATCTTTTACAGGATGATTAGTTCCCCTATGTCCATATTTAAGTTTTATAGTTTTAAATCCAAGTGCTAAAGAAATTAATTGGTGTCCTAAGCATATACCAAACATAGGCTTTTTACCTATAAGTTTTTTAATGTTTTCTATTATCTCGGTTAGCTCTGCAGGGTCTCCGGGTCCATTAGATAAAAATATTCCATCAGGATTATCCTCAAGAATTTTTTCTGCTGGAGTAAAGGCTGGATAAATTATAAGTTCCATATTTCTCTTTAAAAGAGAATTTAATATATTTTTCTTTACCCCAAAATCCAATACTGCAACTTTATAAGTTTTTGGTTTTAAATTGTATATTTCTTTTGTCGTTACTTTTTCTACTGCTTTATTATTTTTAAACTGCTTTATTTGCAGAATATCTTCTTTTTCATAATCTCTATTTATCACTATTTTTCCAGCCATTGAACCTCTTTCTCTTATAAATTTTGTTAAAGCTCGTGTATCTATATTTTTTAATCCAACTATTTTATTTCTTACAAGATATTGTTTTAAATTTTCCTCTCCACGCCAATTAGAAAAATCATCATAAATTTCTCTTACAATAAAACCTTTTACTTTAGGACTAGAGGACTGTAAATCTTCACTATTAACTCCATAATTTCCGATAAGAGGATAAGTCATCACTACAATTTGTCCATAATATGAAGGGTCAGTAAGTATTTCTTGATACCCTGTCATACCTGTATTAAATACAACTTCCCCAACTGATTCACTCTGATACCCAAAAATTTCGCCCTCAAACTTAGTTCCATCTTCAAACAGCAAATAACCTCTCATGAAACTCCTCCTTATAAATTTAGTCATTCAAAGCATGACAATAATAAAAGCTACCGGGAAAACAAAAAGAAATTTTATACATGATTTGATTAATAAACAGGTCACCAGAGGAGTAAAAAATATGTTATATATTAAAAAAGACAGAACTTATTCTATATGAATAATTTCCGCCCGCAAGACATAAGAGTCTGTATATTTAATATGCAATTTGAATATTTATGCATTTAACCCTAAAAAAATTTCCTCTTCATCTCACCTTACTGGCCTCACGGGACCTGTTTAAAGGTATATTTAGTTTTTCCTTTTTAATATGCTATCACATAAAAATAATAGTGTCAAGCACAAATATGCACCAAAATAGCCTGAGATAAATTTCAGGCTATTTTAACGCTCCTTCTGTATATCTATTCGCAGGATTCCATAATAAAAACTCACTTACTCCATTATCTTCCAATGCTCTAATTTGAGCCTTTACCTCTTTTATACCATATTTAACATGTCCCTTAACCCATGTTGCAGTAAAATCCTGAATCCAAGGTCTTATTATAGCTGGCGTTTCAATATTTTTATTTCTCATAAGTGCATCTTTTATTCCACGGTCTATAGTTTCATACGGATAAGCATCTGGAACTGAAAGTCCATATACTCCATTTCCATAATGACTTGGGTACATCATAGGACACACATAATCAACTATATTGCTTATCGCTTCCCAATACTGACCTATTCCCATGTCATCGGCAACTGAACCAACTAAACCATATATATCAGCAGAAATATATACTTTTAAAGGTGAAAGCTCCTCTCTTGCATATTTTAAATACCTCTGTATAGTCAGTGGCTTTGACTCTCCCAAAGTATTTTTATAATCTAAATACTTATCCATTTTACCCCCATTTGAAGCAGGAAATCTAACGTAGTCAAATTGAATTTCATTAAACCCAACTTCTGCAGCTTCTTTAGCTATACTTATATTATACTCCCATAAATTTCTATCATGTGGAGAAACCCATATTATGCCATCCCTGTTTGTAAATGGTTTACCACTCTTTTTATAAGTTATAGCCTTATCTGGATAAGCTCTAGCATATTTAGGGTCTTTAAATGAAACTATTCTTGCTATAGCATAAATATTGTTTTCCTTTAATTTCTTCATAAAGGCTTCTATATTTTTTATAGGTGCTTTATTATTTGCTGTTGTTCCAAATTTTTCAGCTGTCTTAGTAGGAAATAATACATTTCCATTATCGTCCTTAACATCTATTACAAATGCATTTATGTCTGTTTCCTTAGCCATTTCAATAAGCTTGTCTAATCTACTGTTAGAAGCTGAATGAATAGTTACATATACACCCTTAACTTTCACTCTTGGATTTCCTTCATATTCTTCTACCTTTGCTTGTGGCGACAAATCAAGGTCTCTGTAGGCCTCACCTAAAAGTTCCATTCTATCTGCAACAGTATATTTAGCAGAAATCCATCCTTCATTGTTGAATTTTTCATTCTCAAATTCAATTTTATACCAAGTAACTTCACCTGCTTCATTAGTAAGTTTATCTAATACTTTAACAGGTAATCCTTTTACTACACTTCCTATAATTTTTGCATCTTTACTTCCCTCTGCTCTAACATTTAATTTACTTGCACTTATATATACAATATTTTCACTTTTTTCACTAATTTGTTTATTTTTTTCTAAATCATCTTGTTCTTTTTCATCTTTAGCTTTTTCATCTTCAGTCTTATTTTCTTCACTATCAATTACAGTCACACTTTCATCTTTCTCTTGTCCATCAATAGAAGCTGTAGTTTTTATACTACAACCGGCTAAAGCAATACTTAAAAATACAAGTACTATTAAAAATACTGCGATTCCTTTTTTAACCATTAATCCACCTCTTCCTAAAATTTTATAGCCAAATAAAAACAATATAAAATTTAAACTCTGCAAGTAAATACCTATAGTAATCATTATAACACGTTTAAATCTTCCTTTACAGTAATTGATGTATATAATTTTTGTATATTTATTGGTAATATTAATTGTAATATACAAAAAAATATTAAAAAAAGGGTTACAAATATTTAAAAAAAATATTACAAATTTCTACAAAATATACATCATATAGATGTTATAATTCTAACTGTAATATAATGAAATATATACATATATTTCAAAATTAAAAATCTCAAAAAATGGAAAATTCGGAAGTGGTTTTGTGAAAAAATTAAAAATGAAAAGTAAAATAGTTAAACCAAAAGCGAACTCCTCAGGGTTCGCTTTTTTCTATTTATTCTTCAATTTTATTTGTCAAAGTTCCTATTTTCTCTATATAGCATTCTATTACATCTCCGGGTTTTAAAAACTTGAAAGGTTTAAATCCTAATCCAACACCAGCAGGAGTACCTGTTATAATAATATCTCCAGCTTTTAACTTCATTCCCTTTGATAAATCACTTATTATATAAGGTATATCAAATATAAAATGCTTAGTATTGGAACTTTGTCTAACTTCTCCATTTATTTTGCACATTATATCTAATTCCACAGGAAAATCTATTATACTTTTATGAGCTATGTAAGGTCCCATCGGACAAAAAGTATCTAAACTTTTACCTTTAAACCACTGTCCATGCTTTCTCTGAATATTTCTTGCAGATATATCATTTACAATCGTATATCCGAAAATATATTTTTCTGCTTCTTCCCTTTTTATATTTATACCATCTCTGCCTATAATTACTGCAAGCTCTACTTCATAATCTATCTTATCTGTTATTTCTGAATGTTTTTTTATTATATCTCCATCTCCAATAGCAGGGTCAGCTATTTTAGAAAAATATATAGGAAATTTAGGTATTTCATCACTTCCTCCCGGAAGCCCTATAGTTTCCTTAGCATGATCAAGATAATTTTTTCCAAGACAAATCAAATTTCTCCTTGGATAAGGTATTGGAGCACAAATTTTTACTTTTTCTTTTTCTATCTCTTCATAAGTATTTTTTCCTAAAGCATTTTTTATATCATCTATCAATTCATCATCAGCTAAGTCTATAAATTCCAACATTGTTGCTGGAGTTTTTTTATCTAAACTTTTAAATATTTCTCTCATAGGTATTATTGTATTTTTATCTTTTAATACTACACCTACTTCTTCTATACCTTTATATTTGTAAGTTGCAAAATACACACTACCACTCCCTCTCTCTTTATCTCTTTAAGATATTTTAAATTATTCTATATCGTTATTCAAAACCCTTTTAACAAAACTAACATTTTAACCATCAGTTTGAATAATATTTACAAGGGTATAAAAAATATATAAATTATTTGAGGTGATTTTATGAAAATAACATTTTTAGGTGCAGCAAATACTGTAACAGGTTCAAATTATCTTATAACAACTGACAAATATAAATTTCTAATAGACTGCGGACAATTTCAAGGCAGTAAAGAAATAGAAAAATTAAATTTTAAAGAATTTAACTTTTCTCCTTCTGAAATTGACTTTCTCATACTTACCCATGCTCATCTAGACCACAGCGGTAGAATTCCAAAACTAGTAAAAGAAGGCTTTCACAATAAAATATACTGCACAAGACCAACTGTGGATTTATGTGATATACTCTTAAAAGACAGCGGTCATATACATGAAATGGAAACAGAACTGGAAAATAAAAAAAGAAAAAAAGCCGGTCTTGAAGAAATCTCCCCTCTATACACCGTAGAAGATGCTGAAATAAGTATGCAGTACTTTAATCCTATACCATATGATGAAATAATAAATATTAATAGAGATATTAAACTTAGATTGAAAGATGCAGGTCATCTACTTGGTTCTGCCATAATAGAATTGTGGATTACAGAAAATAATACTGAAAAAAAATTAGTTTTTTCAGGTGATTTGGGTACTAAAGACAGACCTCTTCTCAAAAATCCCAATTACATTACTGAAACTGATTACCTTATAATAGAATCAACCTATGGCAACAGAGTCCATGAAAATGCCAGTGAAAGAATTTCTAAACTTGTAAATATAATATTAAATACTATAAAAGAAAACGGTAATGTTATAATTCCTTCATTTGCTGTCGGCAGAACACAAGAAATCATATATGAACTCAATAAATACAATGAAAGTCAAGAAAATTCCAATATATTTTCAAATATCCCCATTTATATTGATAGTCCACTGGCTATATCTGCAACTGAAATATTCAAAGAACACATCAATTATCTTGATGAAGAAACTAGAAATTATATCTTAAGAGGAAAAGACCCTCTAGATTTTAAAAATTTAAAATTTACTCACTCTATTATTGAATCAAAGAAAATAAATGTCGATTCAAATCCCAAAATAATTATTTCTGCAAGCGGTATGTGTGAAGCAGGTCGAATAAAATATCATCTTAAAAACAATCTCTGGAAAGAAAATTCAAGTATCATATTTGTCGGCTATCAAGCTGAAGGCACTTTAGGAAGAGAAATTCAAAATGGAGCTAAAACAGTTAAAATTTTTGATGAAAACATAAATGTAAATGCTAAAATTTATTCAATAGAAAGTTTTTCTGGTCACGCTGACATGAACGATTTAATTAAGTGGATAGGCCACTTTAATAAAATGCCTAAAAAAACATTTATTGTTCATGGTGAAAAAGATTCAACTGCAAATCTTAGTAATCTTATAAAAGAAAACTTTAAACTCGATACAATAATTCCTAATTTAAATGAAAGCTTTGAAATTTAAAAATACAAATCAAAATTTAGTTGCAAACGCAACAAATTTTATGTATAATATAGTTGCATTTGCAACTTTTTTTATTTATCGGGAGTGATTTTATAATGAGGTGTCTTGATAATTCTATTGGAAAGTGGATTTCCATACTGCACAGATATGCTAAATGCTATATAGATAGAGAATTAAAAACATATAATATAGGTTCAGGTCAATTTATATTTCTCGTTCTTTTATTTAAAAAAGACGGTATTAATCAAGAAGATATTTCTAAAATAATTAACATTGATAAAGGTACTACTGCAAGAGCATTAAAAAAATTAGAAAAAGAAGGCTATATAAAAAGACAAATAGACCCTGATGACAAAAGAGCCTACAAAGTTTATATAACTGAAAAAGCTTTAAGTATCAAATCTAAAATATTTAATGTTTTAAAGAAGTGGACAGATATTTTATCATCAGATTTTACTGAAGAAGAAAAAGAATTAGCTTTGAAACTTTTACAAAAAATGTCACAAAATGCTTCAAATTATATAAAGAAAAATTATAAATAACTTAATTCTTTTTTTGAGGTGATTGAAAATGAATACAAGAAATCACATGTTAGGCAATGAAAAAATGAGTAAATTATTATTCAAACTGTCGCTACCAGCTACTATCGGAATGATTGTCAATGCACTTTACAACTTAATTGATACTATATTCGTAGGCAGAGGCGTTAGTCCCTTAGCTATAGGAGGATTAACAATAGCTCTCCCTATTCAAATGATAATAATGGCTTTTGCTCAAATGATAGGCATAGGAACAGCTTCTTTAATTTCAAGGAGTCTTGGAGCAAAAGATATTGAAAAAGCAGATATGGCTTCAGGAAATGCATTTTTAGCTATAACAATACTTTCTACTTTAACTATGATATTTGGACTCATATTTATTGACCCTTTGCTTAAATTCTTTGGTGCTACAGAAAAACTTCTGCCTTATTCAAAAGCATATTTATCTGTAATATTCCTCGGCAGCATATTTTATTCATTTGCAGTTGCTTCTAATAATATTGTAAGAGCCGAAGGAAATGCTAAAGTTGCAATGTTTACAATGATTGTAGGTACAGGTTTAAATATTATTTTAGACCCTATATTTATTTTTGTACTTAAATTAGGAATTAAAGGAGCTGCATTAGCTACTATCATCTCGCAGTTTGTATCATTTTTATATATATTAAAATATCTTTACAGCGGAAAAAGCTCTATAAAAGTTAAACTTCATCACTTAAAACCCAATAAGGAAATTTTAAAAGAAATTTTTTCAATAGGTTCTTCAGCCTTTGCAAGACAGACAGCAGGAAGTATACTAGCAATTATAATCAATAATTCTTTAAAAACATACGGTTCAGATGCAGCAATAACTATATATGGTATCATAAATAGATTTATAATCTTCTTATGTATGCCAATATTTGGTACAGTACAAGGTATGCAGCCTATAGCTGGCTTTAACTATGGTGCTAAAAAAATTGATAGAGTTAAAGAAGTAGTTAAATTATCTATAATTACAACTACTGTTCTTGCATCTTTTGGAGCTCTAATTGCACAAATTTTCCCTATATCAATAATGAAATTGTTTGGATTAAAAGACAATTTAGCAATTGAAGGCTCTAAAGCTCTTAGAATAGTAATTTCTATGCTTCCAATAATAGGAATACAAATAGTAGGAGCAACTTTTTTTCAATCTATCGGAAAAGCTGTTCCTTCACTAATATTATCATTGTCAAGACAACTATTATTTTTTATTCCTATTGTTCTCATATTGCCACATTTTATAGGTCTATATGGAATATGGCTTGCTTTCCCTATATCCGATATTTTATCAACAATAATTACTACTTCACTTGTAAAAAGAGAAATGAAAAAAATATCTTTAAAAACTATTTAAGGCATCCCACACCGGATGCCTCTTATATTTCTAATCCTTCACATAATATCATCTTTTTATCTTTATTTATATCACTGCCAATTGTAGTCAAATAATTTCCTACTAAAGCTGCATTTACTCCTGCTTTAAAACCTATATTTTGTTTATCCTTAATAGCCATTCTTCCACCTGCATATCTAATATAACTATCAGGAATTATATATCTATAAACAGCCATTGTCTTTAATATTTCAAATGGATGTAAAATTTCTTTATCCTCTAGAGGAGTCCCCTTTATAGGATTTAATACGTTAATTGGAATCGATTTTACTCCCAATTCCTTAATTTCAAATGCCATTTTTACTCTGTCCTCTAAACTTTCGCCTAGTCCTATTATTCCTCCACAGCATATGTCCATACCTGCATTAATAACATTTTTAATTGTCTGTATCCTCTCTTCATAAGAATGTGTTGTGCAAATTTCTTGATAATAATCTTTACAAGTTTCAATATTATGATGATACATACTTACTCCAGATTCTTTAAGCTTTAGTACTTGCTCATAACTTATTACTCCATGAGATGCACAAAGCTTTAAGTTTGTATCTCTATTTAATCTTTTATATATATCAAGAAGTTTATCAAATTCTTTTCCTTTAATACCTTTACCGCTAGTTACTAAAGAAAATCTATGTGCTCCTGCCTTTTCCATTTCTTTAGCTCTTTTCAATATTTCATCATAATCTAGCAAGTTATATTTCTTTACATCTGTATTATAATGAGATGACTGAGCACAAAACTTACAGTCTTCTGAACACATTCCAGATTTAGCATTTATAATAGTACATAAATCAACTTTTTTGCCCATAAACTTTTCTCTTATCTTATTTGCACCCTGAAATAAATACTCTAAAATTTCCATATTATTGTCATCAATATTTATTAAATCTAAAGCTTCTTCATAAGTAATATCCTCACCTTTTAAGACCTTATCCGTTATTTTTAATATCAACTCTTTCATGTTAATTAACATAGCTCCTTTATTCATATATATTTTCTACCTGCCCTTCTTATTGCAGGTAATACTTTAACTGCTGTAATTGCAACAATAAAGCACTTTACTAAATCTTGAATTATAAAAGGATAAAAGCCATATTTCATTGCCGTATTAAAATCTATGGCTTTGCCTAAATAGGTATTAAATATTACATATAAATAAGGTACACCAACAATATAAACTGCACCAAGTCCTATTACAGTCACTATAAATAATTTTATTAGTCCATTAATTCCCGTTATATCATTTATTTTTTCTGTTAATTTTCCTATTATAAATCCACATAATATAAATCCGATTAAATAACCAAAAGTAGGTTTAAGTACATATGAAAAACCACTCATGCCTCCTGCAAATACAGGTAAACCTATGAGCCCCATAAGTACATATACAAATTGAGAAAGAAAACCTAGTTTACTTCCTAATAAAACTCCAGCATACATACAAAATAATATCTGCAATGTTATGGGTACTGGTTGTGTAGGTATTTTTAGATATGCACCTATTGCAGTAAGAGCTGCAAATAATCCAACTAAAATCATATCTCTTGTACTAATTTTCATAACCAAGTTCCTCCTTGATTAGCCATATAATACTAAATATAGAGTAATCTAAAATATATTCTTTGTCAACTAATTTCGTAAATTTAGTTTACTATAAAAGTTGACAATAGAATTTTTAAAAAATCTTTCAGATTTTTCTCAACTATTCAAGGAGTTCTAATGGTTGTTTTATATATGGTCTAATTCCGTTTTTCTTTTCATGCTCTATTAATATTCTATCTATAATTGTCTTATCATTTTTCATATTATTTACCAGCTCAATAGGTATACTTTGACTAAAAGGACATGCCGATAAACACACTCCACAATCTGTACCTACTTTTCTCCATACAGCATAGCAACTTTCTTGCTTTATTTGCCATTTTAAAATACCATCAATTAGCTCAATATCACCTTCAGATATAGCTTTTCCCGGACAAGTCTTAACACATTTTTTACACACTTTGCAAAATTCTTTTATCCCAAATTCATCTCTTTTATCAGCTATTAAAGGCATATCTGTAGTTACTACCCCAAGGCGAACTCTAGGACCATATTCTTTTGTTATTAATAAACCCGACCTTCCTATTTCTCCTAAACCTGCATCTTCTGCAACTAATGGTAGTACAACTAAATAATTACCATCCATATGATTTCTTGCATCATAACCTAATTCTCTTATATAGTAGCTAAGCCACATTCCTATTATTGCAGCATTTATATATCCCTTCGTCACTTCAATGACTTCTTCACATTGTGGAGCCCTATTAATCATATCTTTATCCATTTCCACTGCAAAAACTATCCCATATTTATGAAATTTATCAATTTTTTCACCATAGTTTTCTGGATGTCTTCCTCTATAACTATAGTAATGATATTCTTTCATCTCAGTTATACCAACTAATTTTGCACTGAAATACTTTGCAAATTTCTTTAATTTTTTGCTCATTTCTTGAGGATGTATTTCAACTTTATTTTTATTAATTTCCCCTTCTACATATTTTCTTATATCAGATAAAAACTTAAAACCAGCATTTGCTACTGGAGAATGTAAAGGATGAAATGTAGCTGTACCTTCACCACAAATGTTTGGCAATTCTCTTATTTCGTCATCTATTTTCTTTTTTTCTGGATTTCTTTTATAATAATCATCATATTCCTTTGAACCTTTTTCATAGCTCATCCTAGCAAACATCGTATCTCTCTCATCAATTCTCTTCATACTTCATCACCCTTCTTAAACATTTTAATATTATTTTTTTATTATAACATCAGATATAAAATATAGCTCTAAAAGATTATCTTTTTACAAAATTTTATTAATTAATAGAACAAATAAAAAAGCAATGCATATAATTTGTATTAAACAAACCTTTTACAGAATAGAATCCGGTAGCATATTTATTTTCAGCTACTTCCGATTCTATTCAAAAAGCCGAGCAGTTTAATCATTTCATTGCTCGGCTTATATATTATTCCATTTTACTTATTTATATTTCCTTCTCTATCTACTTTTTTTATCTTTTGATAACTTTCTTTTATCATTTTTTAATCTCTTTTTTACTTCATTTTTAAACTCGGACTTTTTTTCTTTTTTAATTTCTTTCTTCTGTTTTATTTTCTTATCTTTCTCTCTAGCTTTTTCTTTATCATCTTTCTCATTGTGTTTTTCTATGATATTCTTCTCTTGCTTCTTATATTCTTTTTTCTCTTGTTTTTTTCTGTCTAAATTGTCATTTTCAATATCCTTTTGATTAATTTTCTCTTTATCTTTTTTAAGTTTTTTAACTTTCTGTATTATTTCCTTGTTTTCTTTAATTATATCACTTATTTTTTTATTCTTTATCTGCTTAATAGTTATATTAGAATTATCTTGAAAAATCATTTTATAAATCTCATACTTTCCAACTGAAATATTATTTTTTCTAGCAATCTTTAAATCTTTTCTATTCGATTCTACATATATAATATCTATATCTTTCAACTCTTCCTGTTGCTTTATTCTATTAATAAACTCCTTTTTCAATTTGACAGTGTCATTTTTATCCTTCCTTATAACTACGTTCGATATAAGTACAACATTATTTTTTTCATTTAAATATCGTTTTTCCCTAGCATTATTTATACTTAGATAAATTACTTTTCCTATTTCCATTCCTATCATATCATCATCAGTTATTTCTTTTCCTTCTTCATTTAAAGGTCTTATATCTTTTACTATTTCATTTCTATCTACTTCATATTCTACACTAGGATTTATATCTAATGTTACAACTGCATACGTTTGAAATTTTCCTAAAAAATCAATTCCCAACAGACCTGCTGTAGCTACCATTAAGAAAATAATTGCTGCAGCAATACTAATTAAATTTATATATGATTTGTTTTTTTCTCTAATAATATCTTTTTGAGTAAAAAATATTTCTTTTCCAACTTCTATATTGGCCTTCTTTTTTAATTTCATATATTCACAAGTATTAGTAAAAACTAATATATTATTTTCTTCAACCTTTAATACCAAGCCCCTATATACCAATCTTCTCCCTCCTTTCTATACCTAAAACATAATCTATTAATACATCTAACTCACTATCAAGAATCAAAATTATAGCTATTATAAATTTTCTATTCCCTTTTAATACTTTTTTGCTCACACGCATTTTTTCTACTATTGATTTTGCTGGAAGAATCTTTCTTCTATATAATTGTTCCATTATATTTTTGTCTTGAACTATTGCTTTGGCTATTCTTATGGCATTTAATCTTGTATCAATGTGTTTAGGAGATTCCTCAACTAATTCAGCCAAGGTTATTCCAAATTCTTTTAATTTTATTTCAAATCTATTTATTTGATCTTTTATATCATATATTTCAGTAAAATCTTTATTTTTTAATATGTCTTCAATTTCCATACCTTCTTCCTTCTTTTCATTTATAGAAATCACATTATTTATTCGTTTTTGCTTTCTTTGATAATCAATTATCCTGCTTCTTATTACCATTTCAGCATAATTTATGAAATTCCCCTTTCCAAAATCATATCTATCTATAGCTTCATTAAAGGCTTCAAGCCCTATACTATATTCATCATTATTTTCAACTTCTATATATCTATTTGTTGTCTTTGTTATAGCTTTTATGATAAAAGGAATGTACTCTGATATAAATCTTTCTCTCTCTTCTTCATTACCTTCCTTAATGACTTTAAGTCTCTCTTCTATAGGTATCTTCTTTCTTTTAAATATATTTAAAAAAATCTTCAAATCCTCACCACCTTTTATTATAGTTATACGAAATACTTTAAAATTTTTAGTATATACGTCAATTATAAATTAATCGTCAAAAACAAAAAAGCACTGGATTTTTCCAGCGCATAAACTTTTTATTTATCTTAATCAATTTATTTTAATCATTATTTTAATCATTGTCATCACCATTATGATCTCCATCATGTTTATTGTGTTCATCATCATCAAATATTACCTTAATATCGTCAAAATCTATTATTAAATCATTTTTTCCATATACATTTTCAATTACGGTATCTGCATCCTCTTTTTCTTTTATTTCTATAAAAATAATACTTTTTTCATCATTTAGATAAATCTTTATTTTCATTCCTACAGCCAATTCATCTATAGATACATATTTCCCTTCTAAAGTATACACAGGTACATCTTCTGATATATTATAAATCTTCATTTTATCATTTATCTTTAATATCAATTTATCATCATCTATATTAATTATTTCCGCATACTTTTCATTGTTATCTATTTCACTTTTTGTCTTATCATCTAATCTTTCTATAAGTACTGCCATTTCAGCTCTAGTTACTGGTTTATTTGGTAAGAACGTTCCATTTGGATACCCTTGAATTATTCCCATCTTATCTGAAAGATATATATATCCTACAGTTCCTAATGGAATAGCCCCTTTATCAATAAATCTTAAATCTTCATTCATATATTTCTGCGCTTCTTCTTCAAGTCCTAAAGCTCTTATTATATATTTTGCTACTTCATATCTTTTAGCTGGCTCTTTAAGATTAAAATCTAATAAATCTATTTCATCTAAAATTCCTTTCTCTAATGCTAAAGAAATATACCCATATGCCCAAGTTTGAACAAAATGCTTATATTTTAATTTTTTATTTCCTTTCTTTACCTTTTCTAAATCTAATTTTGCTTCATCTTCATACCCCATAACTCTTAATGCCATTACTATTGCTTCAAGTTTAGTTACAGGTTTATTTGGTGCAAATTTACCTTTGCCATATCCTTTTATAACGCCTTTTATAGCCATTTTTTCAATAGCCTTTTCTGCCCATTCATACCCATCAGTATCAACAAATTTCTTAACTACACCATGAGGTAAATATCCCTTCTTTGCAAGTCCCGGTGGTACTCCTTTGATTTTTCCCATTGCAAAAGTTTCTATTGATGCCATTGATAAAATAAGTACTAAAACTAACATAATACTTACTACTTTTTTCATTTTTCATCCTCCTTTTATATATTCTATTACTAACATAGAATACGGAGGAGAAAAATATTTTAGGTACCCTTAAAATATTTTTTTAATACTCTACTTCATATAAAAATAATCCTTGTGGTGGAGCAGTAGGTCCAGCTAAACTCCTATCTTTCTTTTCTAACAATTCTTTAATATACTCTGGTTTCATTTTTCCATATCCAACTTCAAGTAAAGTTCCCACCATTATGCGAACCATATTATGCAAAAAACCCTTTCCATAAAAGAGAATTTCAATTATATCCCCATCTTTAAAAATTTCTACATCAAAAACCTTTTTTACTCTAGATTTCTTTTTCGATTTAGCCGTTGTAAAACTCGTAAAATCATGTTCTCCAATAAAATAATTTGCTGCTGTTTTCATAGCTTCTAAATCTAGTTTTTCTGGTACATGTGTAATATACTTTCTTATAAATGGGTCATGATATTTGCTATTTAAAATTCTATATAAGTATTTTTTGCCCTTCACATTATATCGGGCATGAAATCTATCGTCAACTTCTTCAACACTTTTAATTACAATATCATCTGGAAGATACCTATAGCAGTAATCTTGAATTTCTGAAGTACTCATTGTACTATTTGTCTTAAAATTTGCAACTTGATTTAAAGCATGAACTCCTGCATCTGTTCTGCCAGACCCAATTATTTCAACTTGCTCTCCAGTCATTCTGCTAAGTACATTTTCTATTTTTGCCTGAATAGTATTATCTGTATCTCCAAGCCTTTGCCAACCTCTATATCTAGAACCATCATATTGTATAACTAGCTTTATGTTTCTCATACCTCTTTTCTCCTTCACACATATTATTTGTCTGTGGATAATTATAACAAAAACATATTATATTCACAAATCTTTTGATTTTTTATTTAGTATTGTGTATTTTAAATGAAAATATTAGAATTTAACCTAAATAATGTTATAATAAATTCTAAAGGAAAATAATTTTCTTTATTTTCAAACGATAAGAAAAAGCACATATAAAAAAACAAATAACTAAAAATAGGAGCCTACTGAAAAACCATCGTATTTTCAGAAACAATGTTCTAACAATTAAAAAACCACATTCAAATTAGGATAATTTTCCCAAAAATCGAATGTGGTTTTCTCTTTTTATTGAAAGCTAGGAGTATTTTCTCCATATTTTTTCTTTAACAATGTCAATATTCGTTTGATATTCACATTGAATATTGATATTGCTCCTTGTATTCGCATACCAAATAAGCCCGACGATATGGCAATATCATAGCCGTGCTGATTTTTGAGTTCGCTGTTCTTTGCTTCAATCATGTATCGTTGTCGGTAACGTTGTTTAAAATATTTGGATTCTTGAAATTCCTCTTGCTTAA